>NZ_JARBEA010000049.1 GCF_028863945.1 Jeotgalibaca caeni
TTCTTTGGCGGAATTACATTTTGAGTGTACCACGAATGGCTTATTTATTTGTCTAGCTTAATTTTACAATCGACGTTGTAAAAAAAACAGAAATCAATAACAATGAGTCTTTCTATTAATATT
Source organism: Jeotgalibaca caeni (assembly GCF_028863945.1). Classification (GTDB taxonomy): domain Bacteria; phylum Bacillota; class Bacilli; order Lactobacillales; family Aerococcaceae; genus Jeotgalibaca; species Jeotgalibaca caeni. The sequence goes on from NZ_JARBEA010000049.1 coordinate 124, forward strand.
TGAAAATATCTACGATTGTATTATAATTAATTCGAGGTGGATAAAATGTTAGAACCGATTTCAGTTTATTATGAAGAAGTTTTCCCGAATTGGCTTGTAAGAGAATCCCAAACAAATAATCATATATTGATGATGATTACGCATGGGGAACTCATTTATACTTTAAATGGAAAAGACTACCATCTAAAAAAAGATGACATACTCTATATTCCAAAAAGCATAACGAGAAGTGCGACTAGTATTATTCCTCATAAATGGTATGTAATTCATTTTAATTATAAGGGAGATGGCGGTGAACTTCCTATATTAAGTAATAACGAACCTGTCTGTATTTCTTTTCATCAAAGTGATTATTTAAGGCAACGAGTGTCTTTTTTGATCCAGCATTGGCTTAAAAAGCCAAAATACGCCTCAACTTTATATCATAGCATCATTTTGGAATTATTAACGATGGTTAACGAAGAGGTCGATTCAGGAAAAAATTACGATAAAGCATTTGTACTCGTTACTCAAATACAGGATTATATTACACAACACTATCGTGAAAACATCACGATAGAACAATTAGCTGAGATGGTTGATCGCTCTTCTAATTATGTAAGTAGTATATTTAAGAAAACTACAGGTATGACAATATCTGCATACAAACAACAAATAAAAATCTCAGTAGCCTGTGACTTACTTACCTCTTCAACAATGAACATTGGTGAAATTTCTAATTATTTAGGTTTTTGTGAACAGTCCTACTTTAATAAAGTTTTTAAAAAAATGACTGGAACTCTTCCATCTACTTTCTTAGACGAAAATATTATCGTATGGAGATCAGATAACTAAAAGAAGAAAACAGAAGATACCCCTAAAGATGGACATAAAAATCACTTTAGGGGTCATACCATTTCTTCGTATTGGTTTATTGAATAGGGACATTAGACTTTATATAATCTACCATAGATAGGACTTGTAATTCTCCTGGGTGAGAAGGAACAAATGCTTCTTCACCAAATCCTCTTTCATAAAAAATAATGACTTTCTTGACTCCAGGAATCAATTCAAAATAATTATCACTGAAAATCCCTTCTTTTTCGCTAATTAATCTGACACTCTTTGCAAAGGTGTCCGTTTCTAAAGTGAATTTGATTACACCTTTTTTTTCTGTTTCAGTTATCGTAAATGTAGGTTTTTGGAAATCATATTCTTTCATCGGCAATAGCAAGAACTCTTTCGTTGTGACACACTTATTATCTACTATTAGTTCAGCATAAAAGACAATCTCATTCTCTTTCCAATTCTGAATAACTTCTAATTTATCTAACGATAACACGTTTAAAGCGGAATTTGATGAAACTTCAATTTCCTTTTCATCGTGTAATAATTCATCACCATTCAAATGGAATAATTGAATCTTCACAGTTCCCTTTAGAGGTGTTACCAGATCTGAAACAATGTAGAGATTAATTATTCCATCGTTTTCATCAAATGATAATAAAACATCTTCAAAGCTTCTTTTCACACCATATTGAAGAGCTTTCCATCTTCCGTAATAGTCCATACTAGACCATGATGCAACAGGCCAGCAGTCATTCATTTGCCAGTATAAAGATCCCATGCAATAAGGTTTTCTTCTTCTATGTGCTTCAATAGCAGTTTGGATTGCCTGTGCTTGATTTACTTGGCTCAAGTAAACAAAAGCTGGAAAATCTTTTGGCTTTCGAGTATACATGTTCATGTAATTATGTAAAAGTTTATTTCCAGTTGGATGTTTTTGATGGAGGAGCATAACTTCAGATTCTAAAAATAAATCTTTTTCTTCCGCAAATGTTTGTATGGTCTTTATTTCAGGCATAGATTGGAATCCATACTCAGATACAAAATGGCTTACATTGTTCTTATATTCCTCATAAGGATGAGAATTATGCCAAACACTCCAGTAGTGCGTATCGCCGTCTATTGCAGATGGCAAGGAGTGTTGACTTGAATCTCCAGTCATATTAGTCATAGGAGAAGATGGCCAATAGTCTACATCCGTATGTAGTGATTCAAGAACTAGAGGCAAAATACCATGAAAAATGGCTTCATAAGCAGTCCATATTTCTTCTCTTTGTTCTAATGTATATCGTTGTTTCCAGCCCCACCCTCGCTCATCGTCGTAGTTTGCCCATGCGAGATCGATTTCATTATTTCCACACCATAAAGCAATAGATGGATGATTTCTCAATCGTTTTACATTGTCTTTTACCTCTTCTTCGACACTTTCTAAGAAAGCATTGTTCCCTGGGTACATTCCACAAGCAAACATGAAATCTTGCCATACGAGAATCCCGTTTTCATCACAAAGATCATAGAATTCATTATTTTCATAAATACCTCCACCCCAAACGCGTAGCATATTCATATTGGACTCCACTGCAGATGAAATTTCATGACGATAGCGATTATAAGATATTTCAGTAAGAAAGCTGTCATTTGGAATATGATTTGCACCTTTAGCAAATACCGGCACGCCATTTAAAACAAAATAGAACGTAGTGCCTTCATATTTTGTGTCTTTCTCGCGAATCAATTGGATAGAACGCAATCCTGTTCTTGTATTTTTCTGTTCCAGGGTTTTATTACCATCTTTCACATTTACTTGAAAGTGATAGAATGTTTGGTCACCCAATCCACGAGACCACCATAGTTTAGGTTTTTGGATGGCAGCATCTACCTCGATTACATTATGACCTTCTTCCAAAGAAACTGATTGTTCGATCTGCACACCTTCAGCAAGCACTTCAATCGAATACTGTCTCTTGCTGTCAGAAATCAGCTCAGTAACAACGGTAATATTTGCTTCTTCATCTGTAATTTTATTTTGGCGGATATATACATCATCAATTTTCACATCAGACCAGCTTTCGATCCGAACTTCTTTCCAGATACCCATCGTTATAAAACGAGGGCCCCAGTCCCATCCATAATGGTATGGTGCTTTACGAGTAAAACTGCTGATTTGCTTGTCTTCTATGCCCCCCACTACAGAAGAATCATTTGCGGCAGGTAAACCGTATCCCAAATCGTCCAACTTTTTTAGTCCAATTTCTGTTGGTGATGGAAATATCACATATAATTCATTTTCTTCTGCCTTCACATGTTCTTTGATATCAACTTTCCATGTTCGAAACATGTTATCAGCCTTTAATATTTTATTCTTATTTAGATATACCTCTGCGTAAGTGTCTAATCCATCAAAAACCAGTTCGATATGGGTTTGATTCAATGCTTCCACTGTTAAATCAAATGTAGTACGGTATTCCCAATCCGTTTTATCGATCCATTGTAATTCCAATTCATTTTTCCCCTTGAATGGGTCCGGAATTTTACCGTGTCGTAATAAATCCGAATGAACATTGCCGGGGACTTCTCCCTCTAGCCACTCAGTACCAAGCTTCTCTCTAAATTCCCATTTTTTAAATGGATGTAACGTTAACATAGTTTTTCCTCACTATCCTATTTTATTTTTTCCATGACGAGAACCCAGTCTTCGCCTCTGCCACTTGTAGGGGGTACGAATAAATGAGATGGAAGTGAAATATCTCCGTCTATTAGCAAATATTCTCCATTACGGGGATTAAACCACTTGGCACGGATTTTCTCAGTAGAAAATTCCTCAACTGAAACGTTCATTCGTAGACCGTTCGGCGAATAAATGAATGCACAGTTTTCTCCCTCTAAAGCAACCAGATAATTTGCCCCACTGTAGTTGCTTGCGATGAGATTTTGCTTTGGGCTACTCTTTGTAAAATCAAAAGATTCCATTAAATGTTTTAAGTGTCGCATCTGCCAAGCCCCAGGTCGATTCAATCCTTGTTTCCAACTCATAATAAAGTAATTATTCATCGGAGAAGATACTGGTACATTATCCAAATTGGAAACCATTGCCCAGATCGAATTATGCCCATAAGTATGGCCAAAGCTTCCAGAAAAGACAGCATAATAAGCAGCTTGGCGTACATCTGCTTGATCAAAATATCCTCTTTCTCCTTGGAAACCACGAGGATGATCCTCATAACAAGGTTCAGAATCGATAGTGGGCTTAATCGGTTGAAGATAAAAATCTTCTTGTACATTTCTATAGTTGGTTCGAGGTCCATCACCATGACTAGATTGAATCATGTTAAAATCAAGCCAATCTTCCTCATGCAAATGATAGGAGGAGGATACTCCGCCTTTTGGATGAAAAGTCATCAATTGATTTTCTCCTATGATTTCACGAATTCCTCTTGCCATTTCTTGAATAATCCGAAAATGTCTGCTCTTGGATAGTTCGCGGTCTCCACCTAGAACCCAAATAATATTATTCTTTCCAACATAGCGATTTCCCAGCCATTTCCCATATTGATAAGCATTCTCAGATGAAAATATAACCGGTCCTTTCCCAGTCATTTGATTGAATTTGTCTCCCCAGGTTGGCAAAAGCGCGACATACATCTCATATGTTTCCGCCAAATCAATAAGATAATCTACATGTTCCCAATAGGAATATGATCCAGATGTATCCGGCATGCCGGGATCAAATATACCAGCTTCGTTTTGTAACAAAGGAACACGGCCATAAGCATTTTCTTTCTCCAAACCACAATCTTCCGCCAACAACACTGCTTGTACTACATTAAACTCAAGCGTAGAACGATTTTCAAAATAAAATTTGGCATCTTCCTTGGTCAGTTTATGGAATAACTCCCATGCAGTATCTCCTAACCAAAAAAAACTCTCACCATTTTCTTTCATAAGAAATCGTTTATTATTACTAACCTTTAAACGTTGCATTTATCTGATTCTCCTCAAACGTTAATCATGCACATAGATTTTTCGACTCAATTCTAATTCACCCGTTATTCCTTTTATAACAGCTTCAGCAGTAAAAGGAATCTCTCCGTACGTATTGATGATAGTATCAATCGATGTTGAATATTCTTTATGAACCAAGGGATGGTAAGGAGCAACAAAGATGACTGGTACACCTAATTTCGTCCACCCTCCCATCATATTACGAGCCATATTATCGTGTAATCTTATAACATTTAATCCATGCTCATGTCTGCTTCCAATCGAACAAATAATCAAATCGAATTGCTTCTCCATTGTTGCTTGGAACAGTTTATCGGGGCCTGGATCTAACCATTGATTAACATCGTCACTATATTTTTCAAGTTCGCTCTTCATCCTAGCGAAGTTATCCATATATTTCTCGTAGTTATTCATAATAACCAAATGTAAGACTCTGGTATCTTTTTTAATAGCAAATGGAATCAGTCCATTCTTATCTTTTACAAGTGTTATACTTCTTTCAACGACTTCTTTTGCTATACTAGCCTTTTCTTCAACGGACAGAGCTGACACTTTTTTCTCTTCCTGTTCTTCGAATAGACCTTCCTGTATTTTCATGGAAATGATTCTTGTCGCTCGTTCCCGTAGTTTTTCCATACTTAACATTCCAGAATCAACGCGTTTTTGAATTTCTTCATAAAAGTATTCATCCACACGTGGAAACAATAAAACATCCACTCCATTTTCTAGCGCAAGTGCACAAACGTCAAAGTAATTACGATAACCTACTAAACCACCCATTTCAACAGCATCCGATACAATCAAGCCTTCAAAGCCTAGTTCTTCACGAAGCAAATGAATCAATAGATTTTTTGAAATGGTTGCAGGCGGATACTCTCCCGTATATTCATCAATTTCATCAAAAGCTGGAAGCGAAATATGGCCTGGCATGACACATTTTACACCTGATTCAATTATTTCTTTGAATACTTTACCGGAAGTTTCTCTCCATTCTTTTTTAGTCAAAGGATTAATTGGAGTAGTAAGATGTTGATCATAGGAACTGTGCCCATCACCAGGAAAATGTTTAACCGTTGCCATCATGCCATTTTCTTGTATTCCCTTTACGTATGCAGAAATCATCTTGATCACATGGTCGGGGTCTTGTCCTGCACTTCTTGTAGTGACAACAGGAGCATCGGGATTCATAATCAAATCTGCTACGGGTGCAAAAGTCCAATTATAACCTAAGTCCGATGCTTCTTTACCGGCACTTTCCCCTACTTTATAGACGAGTTCTGGTGAATTTGTTTGACTCAATGCCATCATGGAAGGAAATTTCTGTGCACCTAAGATCATATCGCCGGCTCCAGCCTCTAAGTCACTGACAATAAAAGGAGGAATAGAACTTTTATTCTTAAATTCATCAATACATCTCATTAATTCATTTCTTTCAGCTGCATGGAAGAAAACGCCGCCATATTCTTGTACTTCTCTTGAGGATGCTCTACCATAGTGAGGACAAATCACTTGATTCAGAAGTTGTCGAAAATCCATTTTTCCTACAATCTCTTTTGCTTGTGAAGATTCTTCAATAGTAAATTTCAATTTTAATTCCTCTTTTCCAAACCTTAATTAGGTTCTTTTTTAAAATCTTTTTGTAACTGCTTTCATTATAATGAAAGCTATTGCGTAATTGAATGAAGCAATCTATTAGTATTTGAATTTTTCTACGATTTAATAAAAATAGGGTGAAACATCTGCAATAGATGTTTCTACCTGTTAATAACGCTATTTGAATTTTCTAACTACAACTTCGCCTTACTATTAACTAAAAGCGAGGAAGTAAGCACTGATATTTTTTTCTTCCTAGGAATTTTTCATCTGCTTTTTTTTCTAAATTGACTAGGAGTTATCCCTTCTATTTCTTTGAATTTACGGGTGAAATTTGGTACGTCATAGTATCCAGCATTTTGAATAATGTCTTTTATCAGATAGTTGGTATCAATCAATTCCCTCTTTATCTTCCCAATCCTTAAATCTTGAATATATTTACTAAAAGTCATTCCTTTTTCTTCTTTAATGAATGTACTTAAATAAGAAACTGAAAAACCAAATATATTTGCCATACTATCCAATGAAATTTCGTGTGAGTCAAAATTAGATTCAATATATTCGAAAATCTGACTACGTAAGGCATTTCTTTTTTTATCTTTTTCTAAATTAATGAATTTACAAATTTCTCTGACAACTTGATACAGGTATACTTTCAGATTCTCGGTTAACTTAAAATTATTAATTTCATTAAGCATAGAGCCAATCTCTTCCATACCATTTTCATCGCCAATTCGTAATATCATATAAATCAAATAGCTAAGTCGAATTTTACTATTATTAGGACCTTGATCTGTTTCTTCAATGTCTCTAAGCATAGCGTCCAGACTTTCAATTGCAACTTCCATATCTCCTTGTTGAAGACTTGAGATAAATTTCAGTTCTTGTTCCTTAGAAAAGAAAGGCTTACTACCCTGCTTTTTCGTATCATTTTTTATATCATCAAAATAGATAATATGTTTATTTTTTGTAAAGATATACGAATCTCTTGCTACCAAGCATTCAATATACGATTGGTTTATTCTATTGATTTCAGTGTAGCTACATCCCACAAAGGCAACAAATTTCGAACCCATAGCAATTTCTATTTTTTGCAAAATATCCTCTATGATATTTCTTTCATCAAATGATGGCTTAAAATTCGAGTCATAATTTATTACATAAACTATTGAAGGATCTTCCGTAGGGTCATTAAACAATTCGGTAGCATAGGCAACGTAATTTTCTTCTTGAAGAACAGATAATGATTCCATAACGTTGTCATTATATTCCGAGAGAACATCTTGTTTTCTTTTTGTATCAATATACATCACTATAAAGTTTTCTTTATTTAAATCCATATTAATTGTCTCAAATAATATATTTGCTTTCGACGTATCTTTCAATTTCCCGTCTAGTAATTCACGTAATAATTGCCTTCTAACGTATGGGACCTGAAAGTCAGTTTGTTCCACTAGTTTTTTGCTTCTCTCCAAAAAGTTTTTTATCCCTTCTTCTAAAATAGTGAGTTCATTATATGCTTGTTTATCATAGGAGTACCTTTCATTCACTAATTCTTTATCGGAAAGCATTTTTTCTAATTTTTTTATAGATTTATATTGTTTATTTGCTACAATATATGTACTAATAGCTCCTATGATAAATGCTATTACAATTCCAAGAAAGAAGGTCCATAAAAATTGAGATAAGCTAGAACTTAGTAAAGGAGTATAAATTAAAGATAGAATTTGGAAGTAACCATAAGGATTTTCATCATAATTCACATAGTAAGTTCTCCCTTTGACTCTTAAACTATTCTGATCCGCATTTTCAAATAGTGTACTTTTATTTAATTCCGGTAAAATATTGTCATTATCTACACTTGTCATCAAATTGTTCTGATTATCAACTAGTAAAACAGCTCCGTTTGAATTTTCTAAAATCATACTTATCTCTGTCCTTATAACATTCATATCAAGAGCGTATATCACAGTCCCGTAACTAGCTCCACCACTGGTGATTGGTACAAAGAAAAGGACTTCATTTGATCGAAGTGTTTCATTTGTCTGGGTTTCCTCATCATTTGTCATAAATAGCAATGGTATATTTGTCATCAATAGTTCTTCTACCTTTGCATCATTTGCGTCATACTTGTCTAGCAGTGTTTGAATACCGTAAGTTCCACTGGCGGAATATAAAAAATGAGGATTCTTGTGGAAAGTTAAGTAAATTTCAGACACGATACTGCTATTCAATTTATACTTTAATAGATTTGATTTAATTTCTATCCCTGAATAACCAGTGGCATCCATGTGAGATGAAAAATCAGAATCATAAGTTATCCTATTTGCAAGATGCTCTAATTGTTGCAAGTGTTGAGTAATAGAATTTTGTACTTGCCACAAATTATTCTCGTTAGCACTTTCAAGTTGATGATCCAAATTGTTTTTTGTTGTACTATACCAACTGAACGATAAAATAGAAAAAGGGAGCATAAAAACAAAAAAATATGACAGAAGGTACTTATAAAATAACTGTGAATAATTTTTTATGGAATGTTTAATTCCCTTTTTTTTCATTCTGCCATATTCGCCTCCTCTATTCTCATAAATGCCTGAAGTGAAAACCAACTAATAGGAAAAATCAGTAAGGGTACCCCCATAACGAGCGACAGCACCGGAAATATAGTAAAAATTAATGTTATTAAGATTAATCCAATAACTATCGCAATCATATTTATGATATTACTAATAAGTATAAAAAATGCTTGTTTAAAGTAGTGAAATGTCTTCATTTCATACCTAGAAAAAACGGGAAAGACATAAAGGGAAACACCTAAGTATAATGAAAATAAAATGAGTAATAGTAGATGGAAAATAGATGACTGAATAAAAGTTTCGGACATTTTGAAATCAAGGAGGAAAAATAATCCGACTATTAATATCATCCATCCTAATTTGTTAGTCTCAGTAAAGTATTTCTTAAAAAATGTTCTATACATACTTTGATAGTCTGAAAAATATAGCTCTTTTCTTTCTTTGTCATAGTAGTGTAATAGTTCTTCATAAACAATTTTAAACGAAGTGAAAAGTGCTGGAAAAAAACCAAAAATGATCAGTCCACGAAGGGAATATAGTATAAATAGCAGTTGTAAAGCTACTCCCTTCAATATTACTTGACCTAAATTATAATTTAATTTTACAAATCCAGTTCTTTTATCCATTACTTACACTCCTATTAATTCTTCAGAAATTTACTTATTTCTATTGCTTATTTTTGAACTAATATTAAAATGTGAACAATCCTGCTACAACATCTCCATTGTAGCAGGGTTGTTCTTTTTTCCTATATAGGAATCAGCTTTCTGCCCAACGATCGTAAGCATCTTGATAGACTTGAATATATTCATCAATGTTCATAGATTCAATTGTTTCTACATAAGAATCCCAATTAGATAAAGGTTCTACACCCGTGATAAACTGCGCTTCCATTTGTTCTACATAAGTTTCTAAGTCTACTGTAACAGAACTAATGACATTCTGCTCTTCTTCAGTTAGATAAACTAAAGGATAAGCAACTTCACCATATGGAGCTAACTTTTCCTTTACCTCTTGCTTATCAAATTCAATATATTCAGACGAACTTATAGCATTCGCATCTTCTAGAATAGGGTTTTCATTTAATGAATCCAGTCTTATAGTCGGAGAATTCAAACCATAATCAGGTTGCATTGTTCCATCCATGCCATTGAGATATACTTTAACTTGTTCTCCGGCTTCATTTGTTTGATATTCCCAAATACCATTTTCAGGTCCTTGTTTATAAAATAGTGCTCCTTCTTCTGAATAAAAATAGTCTACCCAACGTAAAGCAGCTTCAGGAGAAGGATTATTATTGGTTATAGCAAAAGCTGCTCTCGACAGCCCAGCACTCATGGACATGATTGGTGTATCATTATATTCACTCGTCAGTGGACCAAACATTGGATCTTCCATAGCTTCATCAATGGGTTTATCTGTTAAATTATAAGAATGGAATGCAGGAAACAATCCCAATTTGTCAGATTGTCCTTTTGCTTTATGTTGATCTCGGGATTGTGAAAATAAATCTCTGTCTAGTAGTCCTTCAGAATAAAGCTTATTCATATATTCGAGGTAATGTTTATAACTTTCCAAAATGGGCGTAAAAACAACCGTTCCATCTTGTTCTTCAATTCCTCGCGTCTTCATACCGAATGCGCCGAGCATCCAAATATGAAGCTCACTTGTTCCTGCAGAGGAAAGTGGAATTTCATCTTTTTCTCCATTTCCGTTTGGATCTTCATCCCTAAATTTCACCAATAAATCATATAATTCATCTGTTGTTTTTGGAATTTCTGTAACTCCTACAGATTCCATCCATGGACCATTATACCAAAGCGAAACATTTGCTCTAATTCCTGCTTCTGTTTTTACAACAGTAGGAAGAGAATAAATATGTCCATCAGGAGCGGTGATGGATTTACGAATATCTGGGTTTTCACCTAATAATTTATCAAAGTTCGGTGCATATTCGGGAATTAAATCTTCTAGCGGGAGAAGAACTCCTTGGTTACCATATTCTACTTCCATTTCCGGAGTTAAATTACTTGAAGTCGCAGAAATTATCATATCCGGTAAATCATTACTTGCGAAAGCTAAGTTTAATTTCGTTGCAAAATCATCACGCGGTGGCGTGTTATATGCAACTTGAATATTGGTCATTTCCTCATAGGCCATAAGTGGCGGCATGTCTCCCCATTCAACGCCCGCAACATTCGGAGCCATTGCAGTCATTGACATTACTTCCTCAGTAATCGGGAATCCTTCTTTTGCAACTGTAACGCTTGAATCTGTTGTTCCACCTGCATTTGTGCTTCCTCCCTCTGGACTATCTGACCCACAAGCTGCCAATAATAAAATAGTTGCTACAGAAAACAATCCATTTATAACCCTCTTTTTATTATATCTCATATAATTTTCCTCACTTTCCTATTCGTTAGTTTTTTGAAATAACAATACCTAGCAAATCGTAATTAACCTTTTAATGAACCCACCATGACTCCTTTCGCAAAATATTTTTGAATAAACGGATAAAAGACAATTACAGGGATAGATGACACAATCATAACACCATACTTAATAATTGAAGCTAGTTGCTCCTTACTTGTCATTGCATCAACTATATTCTGATCAATTACACCTACATTGCTTTGTTGAATATCCTGTAATACCAAAATTTGTCTTAATACCATTTGTAATGGATATAAGCTTTTATCCGATAAATATACAAGCGCATCGAAATAACTATTCCATCTTCCAACACCATAATACAATGTCATTACGGCAATAATAGGAGCTGAAAGCGGGAGTATTACTCGAGTAAAAATTTTGAATGTAGAAGCTCCATCAATAATAGCCGCTTCTTGCATTTCCCAAGGAATTGAAGATTGGAAAAATGAACGTGTAACCACGATATTATAAACGGAAGCAGATCCTGGGATTAATATTGCCCAGACGGTATTAATCCATCCAAGAGATTTAATCAATAAATATCCAGGAATTAAGCCACCACTTACAAACATCGTGACTAACAAAAACTTTGTAAAAATCTCTTTTCCATAAAAATCCGGCCTCGCCATTGCATATGCACAGGGAATTGTAATAAATAGACTAATTAACGTTCCAGCTACTGTATAGAAAATAGTCATCTTATAACCTTGCCATATATCTCTATTAGAGAAAATCTCTTTATATCCTTCAAATGTAATATCAACTGGCCACAACCACATTCTCCCAGAGTTCACTGCTACAGGTTCACTAATTGATGCAGAAATAACATATATTAAGGGGTACAATACAATTAATAGAGCAACTGTAAGAAATATATAGATGAAGACATTGAAAGCTTTATCTCTTTTTGTCTCTGCAATTTTACTTGAGTTATTCATATATTATTCTCCTTTCTCCTTACCACAGGCTTGATTCACTTACCTTGCTGGCTACTTTGTTAACAATAATAAGCAATATCGCGTTAATGGCTGCATTGAAGAGACCTACTGCTGCTGAATAGCTGTATTGCCCACCTAATAACCCTTGCTCATAAACAAAAGTTGAGATCACATTTGAAGCAGAGAGATTCAAAGGATTTTGCATTAAGAGAATTTTTTCGTAGCCCATTGCGAATAAACTACCTACATTTAAAATAAACAATACTACCATTGTCGGGACAATAGTTGGGATATTTATGTGCCAAATTCGTTGTAGCCTAGATGCACCATCAACCTGTGCTGCTTCATGTAAAGATGGATCTACTCCTGAGAGTGCCGCCATATAGATTACAGAACTCCACCCTGTCCCTTGCCAAATACCAGATATTACATAAACTGTTTTAAACCATTTTGGTTCACTCATAAACGCTACTGAATCAATTCCAATTAATTCTAGAAAATGATTAATGATACCCGTTGATGGATCTAGGAAAGCTGTAATCATACCTACCATTACAACTGTTGAAATAAAATTAGGTGCATAAGTAACCGTTTGCGTAAACTTCTTAAAAATACCATTTTTAGCTTCGTTTAAAACTAAGGCTAGTATAATGGGTAATGGAAAACCAACAATTAGGGAATATACCTGAATTCCTACAGTGTTTTTAATTAAATCCCAGAAATAGTAGGAATTAAAAAACTGCTTAAAATGATTCATTCCAACCCAAGGACTTCCCCAAATACCTAAAGTTGGGATATAATTCTTGAAAGCAATGATGACCCCATACATCGGTCCATAAGCAAAAATTGCAAAAAATAGAAACGCAGGGAGAATTAATACATACAATTGCCAATTATTTTTTATTCTTTTCCATTTTTTCTTATCTCTTATTTTTGTCTTCTCTCTCCTTTTCACTACCACTTTCTCATCCATCTTATCCTTCGACAAGCTTTCTGACTCACTTCGATTCATAACTGAAGTAGTTCTCTCCATATAGTCCGATGTTTTCTGAGCGGTTTTATTTTGCATTCTTTACTCCTCCTTTAACAGCGCTTACATTTTTACTAAAAATGTTAAATTGTATCTACCGTATGCTCTTTAATTAGTATTTATCGCTACTGTTAGAATTAAAAGTACATAATTCGAAAAATACAATTTCATTTAAGTTTATAGTCTAAGTTTATGCATTTATAAAATTGTATTCAATATGTTATTTTTAATAATTTATTCTTAAAATGCTGATTTAAAGCCTTTTCTGATAATAACTAAAGATGATCTTATTTATAAAAGCAGATTTCACTGGAGTAAACGTTCCAGTGAAATCTCTCTAACTTTTAAAATTTATTGTTCTTTTATGTTTCATGTTTTATCAAAGTTTTTCTTACATATTTAGAAAAAGCTATCCTATTATATCGTCTTCTTGTTTTCTAACTTTTCGAAAGATTTCCATTCATCCGGCATCCTAATCATTCCACTTTCTGCTACTTCCTTGAACCAATATCCTGATTTCTTGATTGTTTTTATTTGAGTAGAAATATTATTTGAAATAAAGCCATATCGATTTTTATAGGCATTACTCCAAGACCAACAATCAATGGGGGTCCACATATGGTAGCCAAAGCAATTACTACCCTTCTCGATTCCTTTTTTTAACCAATATAAATGTTCAGAAATATACTGAATACGGTAGTCATCTTGAATGACTCCCTTTTCATCCAAGAAACGTTCCTCTCTGCTTACACCCATTCCATTCTCTGAGACAAACCAAGGAATATTTCCATAATTCTCCTTTATATTCTTAGCAATGTCATAAATAGCTTGAGGATATATTTCCCAATTTCGATCCATGTTCATCCTACGTCCAGGCATATCGTAATCGTTGTAATATAATTCTGGCGTCCATTCGATGGCTAGACTATTAGACGATACCGCAGGCTTTTGAACTCGATGAGGATGATAATAATTTACACCTAGATAGTCAATTGTATTCTCCTTGATGATCTTCAACTCTTCGTAAGTTGTTTTCCACAAAACATTATCTTTTTTTAGAATTTGAAGAAGCTCTTCAGGAAATTCACCCTTAATCGAAGCATCTAGGAATAAACGATTTGCCCATAAATCCGCAAATTGTGCTGCCTTTTGATCCTCTTCATTATTTGTTGCAGGATAAGACGGTGTCAAATTTAATATGATACCAATGCGTCCATTCGGATTCTTGTTTGTTTTGCGAAAAAGTTCAATACATTTTGCAGAAGCAAGTTGAAGATTATATGCAACTTGCACTGCTTTTTTACCGTCTTTTAGTTTAGGAAAATGGGACTGACTTAAGTAACCACCGCTTACAATTACAATCGGTTCATTGAACGTAATCCAATCCACAACTCGGTCCCCAAAAAAACGAAAACATTGTGCTGCAAACTTCACGTAGAGGTCCACTACATATTTAGATTCCCAGCCTCCATATTTTTGATAAAGTTCAATGGGAATATCAAAGTGGCAAAGATTCACTATAGGTCTAATGTTATTCTTTAGAAATTCATCAATAACTTCGTTATAAAAACGAACACCATCTTCATTTACCGTTCCTTCTTCCAAGTCATCAATAAGACGTGACCATTGGATCGAAGTACGAACCGAATTCAAGCCTACTTCTTTCATAAGAGCAATATCTTCTTTAAAACTGTTATAGAAATTCGATGCAGTATCAGGGCCTACATAGTTATAGAACTCCTCCGGTTTCGTCTCATACCAGTAGTCATACTGATTTGCATGTTTCTTATGAAACCGTCCTTCGCTTTGCGGACCAGAAGTAGCCGCTCCCCACCAAAATTCTGAATTAAATTGTAATTCCATGTATTATTACATTCCTTTTCTTCATATCTTCCTGTCTCACAAATAGTTTTTATCTTCATTACTTCTTAAATGCAATTTGAAAAAATTACTTTTATCTCACTTTATTTTCAAGTAAGTTTTATGAACATTTTATTAAAAATTAAACATAAACTACTTGGTATGAAAAAAAACAGCACGACTATATTGGCATATCCTAATAATAATGCTAACACTAATAACATGAATACCTTGAGGCTCCTATAACCATTTTTCATCATACTAAGAAAAGCACATATATATAGTGTTTTATCATTTATTAAAACCTTGTTTGATTTAAAGAAATAGACTTGATAACTTAAGTGGATAGCATATATCCAAAGAAAAACTGTTATCGTGATAAAAATCGTGCACAAAAGCACTCTTAATACACTGTTAACAGATATAACTCTTATCGCAAAAGGAAAACTTATTGAAACAATCGTAGCCAACTCTAAAAAAAATGAAAACAAAGGTCCATACTTCACATCATAAATTTCATCCTTTTCTTTTTTTGTTATTGAAGCTTTCTGCTTTTGAAAATTCTCCGTATAATCAATTAGAAGAGTAGAGGAAGAAAGATATCCATATAGAATTCCTTTTTTAAGCATCCACTTCCAGAAAAGGAAAGAAGCATAGATAATTTTGTAAAGTTTTTCTATAAATAGAATGCTTTTTTCATTCATTTATTGACCTCCATTTTCTAAAATTTTATTTAACCGAGCCCATCATTCCATTATAAATATATTTTTGAAGTGCGATAAATAAGATTAAAATGGGCACTACTACTATTACCACACCTGCCAAAATCACTGGCCAATTAGACCCATAAGGCCCTTTAAAAGCAAACAAAGCGGTTGAAATTACTTTTAGCGTGCCTTTTGGCATGTAAAGGAACGGATTATAGAAATCATTATAAATAGCAACACCTCTTACAATTAAAACGGTCACCATAGGTGCTTTTAAATTAGGAAGAATGATCTTTCTAAAAATTTGGACATACGTTGCCCCGTCAATTAAGGCTGATTCATCTAATGATACAGGAATTTCATCCAAATACTGCAGGAATATATAAAGTGACATTACATCTGTTCCTATATTTAAAATGATAACCGACCAAACTGTATTGAATAAACCCAAGCTATTAATAATTTGGAAGGTAGCAACTTGATTTGTGATTGCCGGAATAAGAGTGGCAAGTAAAAATAAAGCCATCATCACTTTTTTAAATCTAAATTGGAATCTATTAACCGCATAAGCAAACATCGTACCTAGTAAAAGTTTCCCTGCCATGCTGACAATAAAAATAAAAGCAGTATTTCTAAATCCAAGGAGCATCTTTCCATTTACAAATGCAGTTTTATAGTTGGAGTAATCAATCTCTTTTGGAAGTTCTAGAACTCCTGAAGACACAAAATCTGCATTAGACTTAAAGGAACCAATAAAAACAACTAAAAGCGGAAGGATCGAAATGGTAGCCCCCAAGATCAAAACAAAATATTTAGCACATATAGCAATCAATTGGATCCCTGTTATCTTTTTTTTCCTTCTTGTTTTTTCTTTAATAAGTGTTCCATCGTTCATTTTCTTGTCACCTTCTCACTCGTAATTAATCTTTGTATCAGCGTAACAACAAGTACAATAGCTAATAATATCAATGCCATAGCTGAAGCAAGACCGACTTTATTAAACTGGAAGGCTGTATTAATTGTCTTAATCACAAATGTTTCGGTCCCATTAGATCCGCCAGTCATTACATAAGGAACTTCAAATACACTGATTGCTCCACTAATACCCAAAACAAGGTTCAGATAAATGATTTCCTTAATCGAAGGTACAATGATAAATCGAAATTGTTGCCATTTATTTGCTCCATCTATTTCAGATGCCTCATATACCTCTGGATTAATGGATTGGATAGCTCCTAATAGGATTAAAAAGTTAAATCCCATAAATCTCCATATGGAAGTAAATGCCAATGATATATTGTTAAGAGAACTATCTCCCAGCCAGAAACGAATTTGGTCTTCTAATCCTATAAATGTTAAAACAGTATCCAGCGTGCCATCCGGTTTGAAGAAATATAAAAATATAAATCCTATGGCAACTCCATTTAGTAAATACGGAAAGAATAAAGCACCTTTCCAAAAATTAGCAAATTTTACTTTAAAAGAAAGAATCGTTGCAAATAGCAAGGCAATTCCTAACTGGATAAAAGTAGCTACAAAATAGTATAGACTCGTTCGAAATACTGTGAAATATTCGGAATCAGTAAACACAGTTTTGTAGTTTTCCACTCCCACAAAATTACTCACCGGCCTTAGCCCATCCCAATCTGTTACACTGTATTGGAACATTTTTATCAAAGGAAAATAGGAAAACAATAGTAACAAACTAATGGGAATGATAGTAAAAATGAAAACAATCCATTTTTTTTGTGTACCGTTCACTCCATGCTTTTTTTTTCTCATAATTTTACCCCACCTATTATCAAGCTTGCCATAACCATATCGAAAACACAGAATATAAATGGATGAAGTATCCCAATCAATTGATTGGGATACTTATTTATTTTTATTGACTGCTAAATTTTTCTACAGCTTCTCCCCATCTTCTATTTAAGTCTCCCATGATTTCTTCAAACTTTTCAGTTGTATTTCCAATAGCAGCATCTATAATTCTTTGTTTTTCTCTTTCAGCCATCGCTTCAGATTCATTTTTTACATCTGTATATAAAGATTCTTTTCCTTCAGGAGCTGGAGCTTGTTCGATAATCTTAATACCTTTTTCTTCAAGTGGTTTCAGTAATTCAGAACCACTATCTTTTAATGTTGGCAAAGCTCCATTATCTTCAGCAAAATTAGAATCATTGACGAACCAATCTAAAAATTTACGAGCAGCTTCCTTTTCCTTGCTGTGTACATTGACGGCTAAACCATATTCAGGACCAATGTTGACATATTGATTTCCGTCTGGAGCAGTTACAGGGAAAGCTTCAAATGAAATATTATCTGCATTATCTGGATTCTTTTCTTGAACTTGCGGAAGCGCCCAACTTCCAAATACCATTACTCCAATTTTACCATCTGCCATGTCTTGCTTAGTTTGCTCAAAGTCTGTAGTTGATGGATCATTTTCAATCAAGCCTTCTGCCGCAGTAGTATACAAAATATTATAGATTGTATAGAGAGGTTCACCTTCAGAAAAAGCATCCGGGTCTTCAGAGATATCATTAATAAAATCTTCATTACCAGCTACCGACGTACCTACTAAATCCCAACTCCCCATTGCCCAGTTAGAGGCATAGTTTGTATTCAAAGGTGTAACATCTGGATTGGCTTCCTTTATCTGTTTTAGAGCATTAATAAAATCTTCAGGGGTAGTAGGAATTTCAGCAACACCTGCGTCTTCAAACACTGTATTATTTACAATCATTCCATACGGATTCATCATAACCGGAACGGCATAGGTAACATTATCATATGAGTTTTTACCAATTCCAAAAAACTTATCTTCAAATTCAGATTGATCTCCCAGTGGTTCCATAAAATATGAGTAGTCTTTAGGATTAACAGTAGATGGAAGCATGAATACGTCTCCATATTCCTCTGAGTTCATTCTAGTTTTTATGTCTCCAGCATAGTCCGTACTCGTTTCAATTAAAACTTCAATGTCAGGATACTGTTCATTAAATTCGGCTATGTATTCATCCCATTTTCCATTTCCTTCCCAGTCTGTCTTGTTATTGACAAATGTTATTGTGGCTTTTTCTCCTCCAGAACTATCGCTGTTGCTTATACCTGTACTTCCGCAGGCTCCTAAAAGAAGCGCAATGGATGCAAAACTTAATAATTTTTTCCATTCCCTCATTTTTCTTCTTCCTCCTTATCAAGAAAACGATTACATTCTTGATTTTTTGATTTGTCAATTTAAGCTAGACAAAGTAGATTCGTCTAGGTAACTCAAAAACACTTCTAGTGGCGTCTGGTAAT
>NZ_JARBEA010000005.1 GCF_028863945.1 Jeotgalibaca caeni
CAGCTAACAGTTCCTACTGCCAAGCCTGTAGTGGACTTTCACCACCAAGTTATCGCCCATGCTGGGCGCACAACAAAAAAAGACCAGGATTTCTCCTGGTCTTTGAATATCTATTTTAGTTAGAATTAGATTTTTTCTACGTTAGAAGCTTGTGGTCCACGGTTTCCATCAACGATGTCGAAAGATACTGCTTGACCTTCTTCTAGAGTTTTGAATCCATCAGTGTTGATAGCTGAGAAATGTACGAATACGTCATCTCCACCGTCGCGTTCGATAAATCCAAATCCTTTTTCTGCGTTAAACCATTTTACTGTTCCATTTTCCATGAAAAATTCCTCCTCGTGCATCTTGCACAATTTAATTTGTTATTGCAAATGGTACGAACGGAATGTTCATGACATTACTTTCTTTACCTTACAAACAACATAGACATAGTATAGCCCGGATAGAGGAATATTGCAAGTGTTTTGATTAATTTATTTTTAAATAACGCCATATTCTTTTAAGCTGACATATGTTGGGTCTCCAATAATAAAATGATCCAACAAATCAATCCCCATCATTTCCCCACACTCTACCATTCTTCTGGTAAAAACCAAATCTGCTTCTGAGGGTTCCGGATTTCCGGACGGGTGATTATGAGCGAGAATAATCCGAGCTGCTGCGTAGCGCACTGCTTCTCGGAAAATTTCTCTAGGATGTGCGACACTGCTATTCAAGCTGCCAACGAAGATGGTCTTCTTCTTAATGATTTCATTCTTCGTATTCAAATACAGTGCCACCACATGTTCCTGTTGCAACTCACGCATTTCTTGCTTCAGCAGAGCTCCTGCCATCTGCGTAGAAGTAATCGTTCCACTCTTCAACTGGGTCGTCTGGCTGAAGCGGTCACCTAATTCGATACAGGCTTTTATTTCAATTGCCTTCGTTCTGCCGATTCCATTGATTTCCATTAATTCTTCAATAGTCGCCATTTTTAGGGCATGTAAGTCACCAAAATGATTCATCACCCGCAAAGCGAGCTGTATCACGTTACTGTCTTTTGGACCCGTTCGTAACAGGATGGCCAATAACTCATGAGTAGCCAACGCCTTCTCTCCATAATGATCCAGTCGCTCTCTCGGTCTTGATGCTTTGGGCACTTCTCTAACCAGGCTTGTCTCTTGCATATCTTCTCTCCTTTTCTTTCACTGTAGATAGATTACGCAAAAGAAGCCCATTTCCTTTTTTTATAAATTAATTTTCTAGAATAAAATGACGCATTTCCGACAAGAAGTACAACGAACCGGTCACTAAAATAACATCGTCCGAATCAGCTGTTGCAAGTAAGTCAGTAAAAGCTGTTTGCCAATCTTCATGATAGGAAGCTTCTCGCAGCTGCATCCGCTCTTTTAGGTCTGCTAAGCTGGCAGCTTTGGGGAAATCAAAAGTGGTCAGATGAATGTCTGCATTTGGTATTTTTTGCAGCCAAAGACCGATTTCTGATAATTCCTTCGTCGTGAGCGCTGCATAGAGGACCTTTATTCGTTTTCCCTTGAAGTTGTCCTCCAATGTCTTCACCAATACTTGCATCGCAGGTTCATTATGGGCTCCGTCTAAAATAACATACGGTCGACGCGCCATGACTTCCATACGAACTGGCCAAAAGGCTGCCTTCAATCCAGCATGAATCATTTCTGCTGTATAGGAAAGGTTGCGTTGCTTGCAGTAACAGCGGTATGCATGAAGAGCCGTTGCTGCGTTCTCCACTTGATGGGCTCCCATCAAACGGATTTCTAGTTCAGCATAGTAAGCCTCCTCCGTTCGGTAATCAAACCGCTCGTTCAAGTTGGTAGCAGTCGGATGATGGACAGAATGGAAATCCCTGCCATAAGCAGAGAGTGGAGCGCTCTTCTCTTGTGCTACTTGTTCAAGAACAGCTTTCGCTTCTCCTTCTATTTTCCCAATAACAACCGGCACTTTTGGTTTCATAATCCCTGCTTTTTGAAAGGCAATCTCACTGATCGTATTGCCTAAAATTTGCAAGTGATCCAGCCCGATGGTTGTAATCACGCACAGTTCAGGCAAGACGACGTTGGTACTGTCAAATAGACCACCCAGCCCTACTTCGATTAAAACGACATCCGGCTGCTTTTTAGAAAAATAAAGAAACATCATGGAAGTAATGACTTCAAATTCGGTTAGACCGCCCAATGGAGTTTGAGAAATTTCTTCATACAGCGGCTGAATTTCATTTGCTAGCCATACAACGTCTTCGTCATCCATCGGCAATCCATTTAGGCTGATGCGCTCATTGAACTTCATAATATGAGGGGAAGTAAAACTCCCAACGGTATGTCCAGAAGCTAAAAATAAGCTCGTTAGGTACGCTACGGTTGATCCCTTTCCGTTTGTACCGGCGATATGAATAGAGGGAAATGAACGCTCTGGGTGATGCAACTTCTCCATCATCCATTCCATCCGTTTAATTCCCGGCTTCGGTCCCATGCCTCTTCTTGTATGAATCCATGCTAATGCTTCTTCATAAGTAGTAAACATATTCTCACCTTCAATAAAGAAGCTGGGATATTACTCCCAGCCTCTTCTATATTTCTTTCCATTGATTCTATTGTTGTTCCTTCAAGGAAGCAATTCGCGCTTCAACAAGGGCTAATTTCTCCCGGTAGTCTCGTTCTTTCGCTTGCTCTCCTGCTACTACTGCTTCAGGAGCCTTCTTAACGAAACTTTCATTGCCTAATTTTTTCACGACACGGTCTACTTCTTTTTGTAGCTTCGCTGCTTCGCCTTCTAAACGAATAATTTCGTCCTCCAACTTAATCAGGCCAGCAAGTGGCATACGCACTTCACCACCAGAAATAACTGCTGTCACCATCTCGCCCTCTGCGGACAAGTTTTGACCAATCGTCAATTCCTCTGGATTACAGAAACGAACGATGTACGCTTCATTAGCAAGGAAGATTTTCTCTGTCTCTTCATCCACTGCATTGATTTGCATCGACACTTTTTTCGAAAGAGGCGTGTTCATTTCGTTACGAATATTCCGCACACCACGAATCAAACCAATCAATTTGTTCATTGCATTTTCTGCATGCTCGTTAATCAAGCTTTCTTCGGCAACTGGGTACGCTGCGACTACAAGAGAATCGCCTTCATGCGGTACATTTTGCCAAATTTCTTCGGTTACAAACGGCATGATTGGATGCAACAAGCGAAGAATGTGATCCAAAACGTGTGCCAGAATACTGCGCGTTGTTTGTTTCGCTGCTTCATTTTCTCCTTGAAGCACTTCTTTTGTCATCTCAATGTACCAGTCACAATATTCATCCCAAATGAAGTGATACAGTAATCTACCTGCTTCACCAAACTCGAATTTTTCGAACAATTCAGTAACTTTTTTGGTGGTACGGTTGAGACTGGAAAGAATCCATTCATCTGCTACTGTCTTCTCACCATCCATGTTGATTTCTTCATAGGTCAAGCCATCTAGGTTCATCAATACATAACGGCTTGCATTCCAGATCTTATTAATGAAGTTCCAAGCAGCATCCATTTTCTCATAGCTGAAACGAACATCTTGGCCTGGGGAAGAACCGTTTGCCAAGAACCAACGCAATGCATCAGCACCGTATTGCTCGATGACATCCATTGGATCGATTCCGTTCCCCAATGATTTACTCATCTTGCGTCCTTGCTCGTCACGAATCAATCCATGAATCAATACATTCTCAAACGGACGTTGTTCGGTAAACTCCAATGATTGGAAAATCATGCGGCTTACCCAGAATGAAATGATGTCATATCCCGTTACCAACGTACTGGTCGGGAAGTAGCGTTTGAAGTCTTCTGCCTCTTCATTCGGCCAGCCCATTGTAGAAAACGGCCATAAAGCGGAACTGAACCAAGTATCTAAAACATCTGGATCTTGTTCCCAGTTTTCGATATCTGCTGGTGCTTCCATACCGACATACATTTCGCCTGTTTCTTTGTGATACCAAGCTGGGATTTGATGACCCCACCACAATTGACGGGAAATAACCCAGTCATGAATGTTGTCCATCCAGCGAATAAACGTATTTTCAAAGCGGTCTGGGAAGAAGCTTACTTTATCTTCTGTTTGTTGGTTCTCAATTGCCTTCTCAGCAAGCGGGGCCATTTTAACGAACCATTGCGTGGAGATAAGCGGCTCTACCACAACGTCTGTACGTTCGGAGTGACCAACACTGTGCACCATTTCTTCGACTTTCACCAACAAGCCTGCTGCTTCCATATCTTTCACAACCGCTTTTCTTGCTTCAAAGCGGTCCATGCCTTCATATTTTCCTGCTTCTTGGTTCATGGTTGCATCATTATTCATCACGTTGATTTGTGGCAAGTGATGGCGCAAGCCTACTTCAAAGTCGTTCGGATCATGAGCTGGGGTAATTTTAACAACACCTGTCCCAAACTCTTTGTCCACATAATCATCTGCTACGATTGGAATCTCACGGTTCATTAGTGGCAGCATAATTGTTTTACCGATTAGATGCGCATATCGTTCATCTTCTGGATGAACAGCAACTGCTGTATCACCGAGCATCGTTTCCGGACGGGTCGTAGCTAATTCCACATATCCAGAGCCATCTGCCAACGGATAACGGAAGTGGTAGAAGGCACCTTTTACATCTTTATGGATTACTTCAATATCTGATAAAGCCGTTTGCGCTTTTGGATCCCAGTTAATTAAGTAAGCTCCACGGTAAATAAGGCCTTTTTCATAAAGGGTAACGAATACTTTGCGGACGGCATCCGATAAACCTTCATCTAAGGTAAAGCGTTCGCGGTCATAGTCTACGGAAATCCCCATTTTTTCCCATTGGTCGCGGATGACACTTGCGTAGTCTTCTTTCCATTCCCAAACTTTATCAACAAATGCTTCGCGTCCCAAGTCGTGACGGGAAACTCCTTCTTCCGCTAACTTTGCTTCCACTTTTGCTTGTGTTGCAATTCCCGCGTGGTCCATTCCTGGTAACCACAAGGTATCATAGCCTTGCATGCGTTTCATTCGAATCAACAGATCCTGCAAGGTAACATCCCAAGCATGGCCTAAGTGCAAGCGGCCGGTTACGTTAGGAGGGGGGATTACGATGGAATATGGTTTTGCATCAGGATTTCCGTTTGGACGGAACCGTTTTTCTTCCACCCATTTTTTATACTTTCCTTTTTCTACTTCTTGTGGTTGATACTTCGTTGACATTTCTAATTCTGTCATGTTTCTCTTCCTTTCTGATCGGAAACGAACAAGTTTTGCTCGTTTTCTTTTGGTTTCAAAAAAAATCGCCCTGCATCTATATGCAGGACGATTTAATCGCGGTACCACCTAAGCTTATGAGGCAAACGTGCCCCATCTCTCTTTTTGATAACGGAGATATCTCCGAGCAGAACTACGTAGCACGAGGCCTTCACTCTGCTTGCTTCTAGGCTACCTTCTCTTGCTCGCGTTAAAAAAGCTCTCACCACTGCTTTTCTCTCTTGGTAACGCCAAGCAACATACTCTTCCTAGTCCGAACGCATTTTGTCCTAAACAGTGTATCACCACTGAAAAGAAATCTCAATATCTTATAGCAAATCTTTTGCTGCTTCTACTGCTGCTTCGTAGTTTGGTTCTTCCGCTACTTCTGGAACAATCTCCTTGTAAGCCAACAAACCTTCTTGAGTGACAACAAACACACTGCGCGCTAGTTTATTGATTTTTGGTAAATTCAAACCAAACGCTTCCCCAAAAGTTCCCTCATTATCCGGGAGCATAACTACTTCTAATCCTTTAGCAGCACACCATTCTTTCAATTCATCTTGTGAATTTTTTGAAACAGAAACTAATTGAATGCCTTCAATGTCTGAAGCTGCTTCGTTAAAGTTACGTGTTTGTTTGTCACAAACACTCGTATTGATATCAGGAAATACACTGATAATCGCAACGTTCCCTTTTAAGCTTTCCCTGCTGATCACATTACCTGCTGTATCTTTTAAGGAAAATGCAGGAATTGGCTCGCCGATTGTCGGCTGGATTCCTTCTATTTTCATTGGTTCACCTTTAAATGTTACTTCCATTGTTCTACCTCCTCCATCTCATTGCCTTTATTATACCAACAAGAAGGAAAATTGTAAGACATAACCCTCTGATTATAGCAAATCAGCAAAAGTTGCTTCTTTTTCCTTTTCACTAGAAGCTTCTTGTGTAATTTGAGTAATAACGAGCCCTTCCATGGCACGTTCAATCAACCCTTCCACATCTAACATGGATTCGTATCTTCTAGCCTTATCCAATTTCGGTTTTGTTTTCGGAGCGGCTGGAGCAAAAATCGTACAGCAATCCTCAAATGGTTGGATGGATAAGTCAAATGTGTCAATCTTCTGGGCAATCTCAATAATTTCCAGCTTATCCATCGTAGCAACGGGACGAATGATAGGTGTAGTCGTTACATCGTTGATGGCTTGCATGCTGTCCATTGTCTGAGAAGCCACTTGCCCTAAGCTCTCTCCATTGAAAATGGCCATCCCTTTTCGCTTTTCGCGAATTTGATCAGTCAAGCGGAGCATCATGCGACGGGTCACGGTCATCAAGTATCCTTCTGGGACTTTGGCTTTAATTTCTTCTTGGATTTCTGTAAACGGTACTTCGATGAACTGGATACTTCCGCCAAACTTTGTTAGTTTCCAAGCTAAGTTCTGGGCTTTTTGAAGAGCTTGCGGACTTGTATACGGTGGGCTGTGGAAATGCACTGCTTCCACTTCTACGCCGCGTTTCATGGCAAAGTAACCCGCTACAGGGGAATCAATTCCGCCTGAGAGCATCAACATCCCCTTGCCACTTGAACCAACTGGCAAGCCGCCAGCGCCATCGTATTTCTTTGTACTGATAAGGAAATGTTCTTGTTTAACATCTACCCGAACCGTTATGTCCGGCTTTTTCACATCTACGGTGATATCTGGCACATTTTGCAAAACGGCTGCACCAAACTCCGCATTCAGCCAATTCGTATCGTATTGGTACGAATGGTCCGAGCGGCGAGTCGCAATCTTAAAGGTCTTGCCAGCTGTTTCCATCTTCTGCACCATATCAACGATGAAGGTACGGGCTGTCTCAAAGTCACGAGGCAAAACATATACCGGTGAGAAACTTTGAATGCCGAAGACGCTCTTCAAGCGTTCCGTAATAACGGCCTCATCTGCGCCATTGAGATCGAGGAAGATAAAATCATAATCAGGTTTAATTTTAATCTGTGGGTATTCTTTTGTTGCCATACGAATGTTTTGTGCGAGTTTTTGAACGAATCTTTTCTTATTTTTCCCTTTGGTTGATAGCTCTCCAAAGCGGATTTGTATTCTTGTTTCCATGCTTGTTTCCTCTCTATTTTTGAATCCTTTGGAATTTTTCCTGTAGTTGAGTAAAGACTTGCTTGAATGTCTCCAACTCTTCGAATGTGTTGTCAGGGGCGAAACTTAAGCGAACGGCACATCTAGACCACTCAGCAGGAACGTTCATCGATTGCAAGGTAGCCGGTACATCTCCCTTTTTACTGGAACACGCACTGGTCGTTGAAATAAGAATCCCCTGCTCTTCTAGCGCATGGACCATCACTTCTCCACGAATATCTTTTAATGCGAAACAAAGAATATGCGCAGCACCTTCTGGCACACTAAAGAGACGTACGTGGTCAAAACTTTGTAAAAATCGGGCTGCTTCATCGCGAAGTTGTAAAGTGTGGGCTCTCTTTTCGGAGTAATTTTCTAGAGTCATACGGAGTGCCTTTGCAGTTGCTGCAATCCCTGCAACATTTTCTGTGGAGCTGCGGTAACCAGATTCTTGTCCCCCGCCGGTAAATAGAGGTTCCATTCGTCTTCCTTTTTTATGGTACAGAATGCCTACCCCTTTTGGTCCGTGAAATTTATGCGCAGAGAGTACCAAGAAATCGATACGAGGGTGAATCACCATCGGTACGAATTCCAGAACGGCCTGAACGGCGTCCACATGATAATGAATCGTTGGATACTCTGCCAATAAATCGCCTACTGCTTGAATGGGCTGGATGGCACCTACTTCATTATTCACTGCCATTAAGGATACAAGGATCGTATCTTCGCGCAACGTCTCTTTCACGTCCGCTGGAGATACTACTCCTCTTGCATTGACAGGCAAGTACGTGACTTCAAAACCAAGCCGTTCTAGCTGCTGCATCGAACGAGATACTGCTGGATGCTCGACGCTAGAAGTGATGATGTGCTTTCCGTAAGCTTTCTTTTCCATCGCGGTCCCTTTAATAACCCAATTATCGCCCTCGGTTCCGCCACTAGTAAAGAAAATCTCATCAGGTAGAACCTGTAATAACTGAGCAACTTGTTTCCTTGATTGCTGGAGCAAATCGTTCGCTACCGTACCGAGCTTATTCAGACTGGAAGGATTACCGAAAATAGATTGGTTTACCTTCATGAAGGTGTCTAGCGCTTCTGGGTACATTTTCGTTGTTGCACTGTTATCAAAATAAATCATTTTTTCACTCTTTCTGTTTTTCAGCAAAGACAAAGCTGAGACATAATTGCTACGTCTCAGCCCTGCTCACATTATCAATCTCTTAAAACGTGCCACGTTTCTTGTCATCGAAGTAGTTGCTCTCCACTCGTTTTGCTGCTCCTGGAGAAACCTTATCCAGAGTTGCTTGCATGGTTTGCATCGCTTTTTCGAAGTTATACTCTTCTTGGAATAAATATAGCGTCTCTCCGATTGCATGCTCTACTTCTTGGTTTTCATGTCGATATCGGTTTGCATATTGAATGAAGTATTCAGTCAAGTTCGCATGGTCAAGGATTCGTTCGGTATTCTTTTCCAATTGTTGAATATCTTCTTCACACATCGCAACTAATTTCTCGATTTCTTCAATATCAATTTTCACGCGGTTCAGCTTCGCCGCAATCTCTTCAATGCGGTCCGATACGGCAAAGAATAAGTCTAAGTATACTTTCGGTAAACCAGGTAGATGTTGTTTCTCAAGTGTACGCTTCATGTTGCGCATATCCATTTCAAAAAGATCGACTGCATCTTTTGCTTCTTTTTCCCGGTTACGCAAGTTGCTTAAGTTTGCTACTAATTCTGATTGCTCTTTATCCATTTCGCTCAAGCGTTGATTGATTTTCTCATAGTACGCCTTCGTTTCAGAATAAGAAATTTGATGTTCTGCCAACATTTTTTCATGGTATCGCAATGCTTCATTTTCTTTCAAAAGCTGCTCTTCGAAATCTTGCGCGCGAGTCAACTCATTATGATTCAAGAAGAAGTTTTGAGAAACACGATCGATTTCCAATAAAACATAGCGATTGCTCTGCATCACTTGATCCATTCGGCGGGAGATATTTGCTTGGTGACGGTCGATGAAATCTTTCGCTTCCATTTCATTCTCCATTACCGAGTACGCTTCATCAATTCTATGCTCTGCCTTATCCATTTTCTTCTTCGCTTCATTTACATCTGCTAAGCCGATAGAATCTTTTGCATCTTTTAGAATATCTCTTATTTCTTGAATCATTTCAGGAATATTCGCCTTGTCGAACACATAGTGCTCATCCAAAAGACGTTGGTAGCCATTTTGTAAATCTACAATCTGCTCTTCGTACTCTTCTTTAATTTTGCGGTTCAATTCTGGAATTTGCTCAACTACGCTCTCCATTACATCGAGGTCTTGATTGATGCGTTCCAGAACTTCCTTCGCTTCCATATGGTCGCCTTCGTTCGTTAACGAGTTAAACTTCGTAAAATCAAGTTCCATGTAGTTCAAGTTTTTCTCTAACGTTTCAACTGCTGGTCCAAACGTGAAGCTGTGCGCCAGCAACTGCTTGCGAATCTTGTTGTAGCGTTCTTGACTTTGTTCTAGATGTTGTCGATTTTCTTGCGCGCTTTCCAGCAACTTTTCCAATGCCAGGTTTACTTTTTCGACACTAACTTCTGTTTCATCAATCAGCTTATCTGCGTTTTCCACAGCTTGTCTGGCCTTAATAAAGTTCATGCGTTGAATATGTTGTTCTGCACTCACTAATGCAGCCTCAATCTCTGGATATTGGAAGCGAGTGATGGTTTGCCAAGTCGCTTGCCAATTTTCGTACGTTCGTTTCGTTTGTCCAGTTAAATTTAGATTTTTTAATGTATAAAGATTGTCAGCTACTGGAATAGCCATCATTTTTTCTTTTCTTTGATCAATCTCTTTGATTCGGTTTGCTTGTTTACGGTTCAAGTAAAAAACAACCCCGTAACCAATCAGTACAATGACAAATATGGCTGCCAACCAATAAAGTAAGTCCATTTAGAAATCCTCCATCTACTCAACTGTCGCCAAACTAGTCTTAATAGGTTGGCCATAACATCTTCAAACAGTATATCATAGAAGAAATCATAAAAAAAGTAAGCCTTTTGTTAATTTAAGAAAGATTTTCCTTATCTTGCTTTTTCATTTCCCTATTATTTTCTTGCAGAGGCACCAATAATGTGTTACGATAGTCAACGTGTAAAATAATGCAGCGAGAACAAAGCACCCACGTCAACAGTTTATCGCCTCTTAGAGGTTCAATTGCGTACCCTTGCGGCTGCATAAGGTGAAGATTGGAGGATAAACTGCACGTATTGTTTTGTTTTCAAACAAATTATTTTACTCCAAAAAACATATTGGAGGAATAAAATTATGTCTCGTTATACTGGTCCAAGTTGGAAAAAATCTCGTCGTCTAGGAATTTCTTTGTCTGGTACAGGTAAAGAACTAGAACGCCGTCCGTATGCTCCAGGACAACACGGTCCTAACAGCCGTCGTAAAATGTCTGAATACGGTTTGCAATTACAAGAAAAACAAAAACTACGTCATATGTACGGTTTGAACGAACGTCAATTTGCTTCTTTATTCAAAAAAGCTGGTAAAATCAAAGAAGGTAAACAAGGTGAGAACTTC
Organism: Jeotgalibaca caeni; assembly: GCF_028863945.1. Lineage (GTDB taxonomy): Bacteria > Bacillota > Bacilli > Lactobacillales > Aerococcaceae > Jeotgalibaca > Jeotgalibaca caeni. The sequence continues at coordinate 10,965 of NZ_JARBEA010000005.1, forward strand.
ATGATCTTGCTAGAACGTCGTTTAGACAACGTTGTTTTCCGTCTAGGTCTTGCTACGACTCGTCGTCAAGCTCGTCAATTAGTTAACCATGGCCACGTGTTGGTAAATGGTAAACGTATCGACATCCCTTCTTACGAAGTTGAAGTTGGTCAAGTAATCTCTGTTCGTGAAAAATCAAAAGACATGGCGATTATTCGCAGTGCTGCTGAATCTTTATTCGGACGTCCTGACTACATCACTTTTGATGAAGAAAAACTTGAAGGTTCGCTAACTCGCTTGCCAGTTCGTGACGAATTGAGTGCAGATATCGACGAATCATTCATCGTTGAATACTACAACAAATTAGGTTAATCACCTTTCAAATGATTAATAGACGCCGGTATATCTTTGATATATCGGTGTTTTTTTGTGCCTATATAAAAAAGAAGAGGTTAGGGCGCACTTTTGCGCCATCAACCTCTTCTTTATATAGATCTATTCAAATGGTGCGCTAATCTCATCCATCATCAGTTTCAATGACTCTACCCCGCCACCTGATAAATACCACAAGTCTGGCGATAAGGAGATAACTTGATCATTTTGGAAGGCATTTGTTTTTTGAATAAATTCGTTATCCAGCAAAGGCATCTGGTCAACGCCTTCTGCTTGAATTGCTTTCGAGCGGTCCACTACGAAAATAATATCCGGATTAATTTCTAAAATTCCTTCATAGCCGATACTTTGTCCGTGAGTTGAACTTTCAATTGCTTCGTCTACCGGTTGGAAGCCAAAAGTATCGAAAATATAACCAAAACGAGATCCTGTACTATACGCAGAAATGGCACCATCATTCAGCAGCAAGACCAATGCTTTTTGATCCAAGTTCTCTGTGACGGTTTGTATTTCTTCGATGTGTGTTTCTGTTTCTGCTACTAGCTCTTCGGCTGCATCCTCCGTACCAAAAATGGTTCCCAACGTGCGAATGTTGTCGCTCACGGAAGTCCAATAATCATCAACAGAAGTCGTTAGCCATAAAACAGGTGCAATCTCTTCTAGTTGTTCGATAAAGTCGGACATTCGATTGGATACGATAATCAAATCTGGTTTTAATTCTGCCAAAGTTTCTAAGTTTGGCTCTTTTAGCGTTCCAACATTTTCGAATTGGTTGCTGAAATCTGCTAAATAAGCAGGAGGATTCTGCGTAACCGTACCGATGATGGCTTCCTCTACCTCCAATGCACGGAGCGTATCAAGTGCACCGTTATCAAATACTACTACTTTTTCAGGCTGAAAAGGCAATTCCACGTCGCCTCTTCCATCCGTTACCGTAACGGTTTCTTGTTCTGTTGTGTTTGAAGCGGCTGTCCCACAAGCTGCTAAGCTAATGGACGCAAATAATAACAAAATGGTTCTTTTCATTTTCATAATGAAATACCTACCCTATTCATCAAATTGTGTGATACAAACAACATTTTTTCCCTCTTATCGTTTGAACTTCCATCTCAATTCCATACACTTCTTCTAATACTTGTGTACAAATCACTTCGTCCACAGAACCTGCACGGCAAATTTCGCCATCTTTCAAGGCGATAATGGAATCTGCATAAGCCGCCGCAAAGTTTACATCATGGATGACAATTAGAACGGTTTTCCCTAATTCCTCTGCCATCTTACGAATGGTCTGCATCGCAATGATGCTCTGTTTCAAATCTAAGTTATTCAGTGGTTCATCCAGCAAGATGTACTCGGTATCTTGAACTAAAATCATTCCAATCGCTGCCCGCTGAAGTTGCCCACCAGAAAGAGTGTCCAGGTAGCGATCCCCATAAGGCACCATGTCCAAATATCCCAATACGGTTTCAATCATCAAGTAGTCCGCTTCAGTGAGCCTCCCTTTTGAATAAGGGAAGCGGCCAAAAGAAAGAAGTTCTCGAACGGTCATCTTTACTTGAAAGGTATTTTGTTGTTTCAAAATCGAAAGTTCTTTGGCTAACTCATTCGTTTTCCAGCGATTGATTTCTTTTCCTTTGATAGTAATCGTGCCATTGTCCTTCTGCAACAACCGGCTCATTAAAGAAAGCAGCGTACTCTTTCCCGCTCCATTCGGCCCGATAATCGCCGTAACTTTCCCTTTTTCCAAACCAAATGATATATTTTTCAGAATTTCTGTATTGGAAGCTGATTTTGTTACATTTGCAACTTTCATAGTTTTTTCCTTTCTCTCCATAACAAGACAAAAAACAATATGCCGCCCAACCATTCAATTACGATACTCGTATTCGTTTGTAAATGGAACACATGCTCCACGATAAACTGCCCTATTAACAAAGCTAAGAAACCAATGACGCTTGACGACAGGAACAGAAGATTCATTCGATACGTTTGAAATAACAAATACGCTACATTTGCAGTGGTAAATCCTAAAAAGATCATCGGTCCAACTAAAGTAGCTGGAATAGCTGACAAAACAATCACTTGCAAGAATACTTTCTTCACTTCTTTATTTGTATCCAAGCCCAAATTGATCGCTTGCTCGGGTCCCATTGCGAGGACTTCAATTATTTTTGTCTTCCGCCACAATGACCATAGAATCGGTACCGACAAAATAATTGCAATCAACAGAACCTGATTTGATACATTTTGAAAAGTGGGAAACAGTCTCATTTGTAATTGATCGTATTCATTGGGATCCATTAATACTTGGAAGAAGGTTGTAACGCTATTGAAGAGCATGCTGATAACCAATCCAATTAGGAGAACGGTATGTAAATCAAAACTGATATTCTGCCAAGAAAAACGGCTGAACAGAAGATAACTTCCAACCATGAGTCCCGTTACCAACAAAAACTGCCAAGCGGGTGAAAGAGTTGCTGTCAGAAGCGATCCACCAAAAAAAATCAAGAGCGTTTGCAAGAAGCGGTAATACGATTCAATCCCTAAGATGCTCGGTGTAAGAAATCGATTATTCACAACCGCTTGGAATGCCACAGTCGCAAACGAGCTACTCAAGCTAACTAAAATAAAAATAATTACTTTTTTGATACGGAGTCCAAAAACAAAAAAGTTGGAAAGACCGCTCCCCCAGCCAATAAAAAATGCTGCAATCAGGAGGCTGAACAGAAAAAGGGAAACCAGCAGACGTTTTGTCTTATTCATGAGCTTTCACCCGCCTAAACAACATCACCAAGAAAATCGTTCCGGCAACGATTCCTAAAATTAATTCGACCGGAATTTCATAAGGACGAATCAGTGTGCGACTAAGGAGGTCACAGACGAGCAGGAACATCGCTCCAGTGAAGGCAATTTTCTGATGGGTGGAACGTAAATAATCACCATACCTCATCGCAATAAGGTTGGGAATAATGACCCCTAGAAAAGGGAGATTCCCAGCGACAATTAAGATAACGGAAACCGTGATCGAAACAAGAACCGTTCCGATGGCCATCACCCATTCAAACGGCAGCCCTAACGATTGAGCAGCCTCTTTCCCAAAACGTGCTACGGTTAAATAATCAGCAAAGAAATAAAGGCCGATGATTAAGAAGAACGTGAGATAGATCCACTCGTACTGTCCTTCAATCACTAACGAAAAGTTTCCTTGCAACCATGCCGACATATTTTGTAATACATCATAGCGATATGCTAAAAAATTACCGAATCCACCAATAATATTGCCATACATCACCCCTAATAAAGGGATCAGCATCTGGTTCTTCATCGGAAATTTGCTGCTGACGAACAAGAATAATAAGGTACCTAATGAAGCGAACAAGAACGTAAACATCATCTCACCAACGACACTTAAATTGGGAAGTACAATCATTGCAACCAACATTCCTAACTTCGCTGACTCTACCGTGCCGATTGTATCCGGCGCTGCAAAGCGGTTCTGTGTAAGCGTCTGCATCACTAAACCAGCTAAAGACAGTCCAGCTCCTGCTAGAAGAACCGTAATCGTCCGCGGAATTCGCGCCGACCATAATATGAATAAATCGTTCCCTTCCCCGCTCCAAATATTTTTCCAGGAAAGCGGAGTGGATCCGATGTGTAATGACAAAAATATCACAAGCACACACAAACTGATGCCGAAGATTTTCCTCAAGCCCCCACTCCTTCCCTCGCTACCTTAGAATCATTATAATTGAGAATGATTCTCAATTAGCTTTGCGTTTATTTTACTCGATACACCGAAAGATTACAATCAATATCTACAGCTATATGAACTAAAATAAGCCGAATTTGTGAACATTTTATGAAAGTGAGGTAGGGATGGGCTCTTTCTAGTTCGGTCAAGTAGCGGAAAAAAACAGACTCCACTTCGCCGAACTTGACCTAGTTCGAACAAGTAGGACATAAAAAGAACCTCTACTTTGCCGAACTAACCCTAGTTCGACTAAGTGGGAAACAAAAAAGGCTTCTACTTCGCCGAACTCCGTTGTATTTCTTCGCAACAAAAAAGCTGGAGCGACTAAATGCTCCAGCTTTCTTTTAATCAATCTATTTTTTATTTGCTAAAAATGCCATGACCATTTCTGCTGAGTTTTTTCCTGCAACTTCAATGAATTCGTCAAAAGAAATAGATGCTTCTTCGTCTGCTGAATCAGAGATGGCCCGAACAACTACAAAAGGTACACCTAGTACGTGACAAGCTTGAGCAATGGATGCCCCTTCCATTTCGGTAGCTCCTGCTTCTGGGAAGTCAACAATAATTTGTTTGACCGCTTCCGGATCGGCAATGAACGAGTCACTCGATACAATCAAGCCTTCTCGTGGCGTCAAACCAACTGCCTCAATCGCTTGTTGAATTTCTTTTACGGCTGATGCTTCACTCTCATAAACAGCAGGCATTTGCGGCACTTGGCCTTTTTTGTAGCCAAATGCTGTTGCATCCACGTCATGATAGGCTACGGTATGAGCTACTAAAACGTCGCCCATTTTGAGACCAGCTTTCAATCCGCCAGCAGATCCTGTATTAATAACCAGTTCGGGTTGATACCGGTCAATCATGAAGGCAGTCGCTAGGGCTGAATTGACCTTTCCAATGCCAGATTGAGTCAGCACCACTTTTTGCCCAGAAATGGTTCCGCTAATGTATTCTAAATGATGTACGGATTCGCGCACTACGTCTTCCATATTTGCCAGTAAGCTTCTTGTTTCCTGCTCCATGGCTCCAATAATTCCAATCATCTTCCGTTATACCCCTTTTGCCCTAAATTAAAAACGCTAAAACAAATACTAACACAATCGCAACGGCGACACCGATAATGGCCCACGTATAAAAAAGGTCCAATCTTCTTCCGCGTTCTTTTTCACTGAGGCGGGAGGACTTCTTCGGTTGTGCTTCTTGCTTTTGTTGTTGGTACGTTGTTCGTGTAATCAGTGGTTCTTTTTTTTCGTTATCCATATCTATTCCTTCTCCGCTAAACGGTTTTTCCAGTATAACATTGCGTACAAGGTTTTTGCATCACAAATTTCACCGCTTTGTTGCAACGCCATGGCTTCCTCGTATGTACAAGTCAGTACTTCCACAAATTCGTCATCATCGCCTGCCAACGGTTCTGCTACTTCTGTTAACCCTTCCGCTACATAAATCGTGAATTTTTCATCCAAATAAGCAGGTGTTGGGTACATAGTGACTAATTCTTCCCAACTTTCCGCTTGATAGTGTGTCTCTTCCTCTAGCTCTCTTTTCGCTGCTGTTAGGCCGTCCGCATCTTCGGCGTCTAATTTCCCAGCCGGAATTTCAACGATTGTCCGGTCCAATGGTTTACGAAACTGGCGTACGAGAATCATTTCGCCATCTTTTGTGAACGGAATAATCGCTACCGCACCTGGATGACGGATGATTTCCCGAATCGCTGTTTTACCATTTGGCAGCTCGACTTCTTCTCTTTCTAAATGAACCAATACGCCATCAAAAATGACTTCGGTTGTTAAGGTTTTTTCTTCAAATTCCATTACACGCATCTCCCCTTTTCTCGTTCGTTCTGCGCTTGTTTCTACCATGATACCTCATTTCTTTTCCAGAATACAATGACTCTGACTAAAATCAGTCTTTTGGCAAAGGAAAATCATCCTTTTGACCGATAGGTGTTTAAGCGTATTGTATGATAAAATAATGATAACAGAAAAAGTTTTGAAGGAGGAAGACCCATGCTAAAAACAATCAAAGCGATAACGATTTTTACATTCTCAAATGTAACCTGTTTAATCAGTCTGGCTGTGCTCTTCTTCATCTTTGATTTCGATGCAATCAGCTCATTGGTTCTTACACTGATCCTTGGGTCGTTTTTATTCTCACGCACTACAAATCAAAGGAGAAGAACAAATGGTAAGAAACGAAAAGATCCACGTTCCAACAACTTGACACGCGTTAGCCCGGAGAAAGAAGCCTTTTACCGTGAAATGGGATTGACGAAAGAAGAAATGAATTTGTTCCGCTCCACCATGCATACTGCAAGAGAACAAATTTATGCAGTAGAGGCCAATTCGAAACAACGGAATAAATTAAAGGCAATCATTACGCGTAACAATACCATTGCCATCTTAAAAGATTTCTTCCGCCACATCGTGGAACAACCACAACGTTTGCATGAAGTAAACAAATTTCTCTATACACATCTGCCAAACTTGAAAGAATTGACCGAACAGTATTTAGAAATCGATCAGCACGTTGCGAAATCAAAAGAAACGTATCAAGCACTCGATAAGTGTGCAGAAACCATTGATGATATGTGTATTTTAATCAAAGACGATTATCTTGCATTTATGGCGAATGATATAGACAATATGGATGTGGAGATTGAACTTGCCAACCATGTCATTAACAGCCATAATGGAGAAAATAAAACCGTCCTCGAACCCTCAGAGAATGAAATATAGGAGTGATTTCATTGGATCAATCGAAAGAACAAGAACCGGTCAAAGACGTAAACGTAGAACTAGAAGAATTATTAGCGAATCCCTTTGCTGACCCAAGTGCCAGCCCCACTGTAGCAAAAGAAAGCCCAAATGAGCTGGCCGATCAACCTAAACTCGATCGACTAATTGAAAAATTACCAGAAGATCGACGGAAACAAGCGTATTCCTTAGCAGAACAAATTGATGAGAAAAATATGCAAGCCATTATTACGTATGGTGCTGCTGCACAAAAGCAGTTAGGTGATTTCTCCCACTCTATGTTAGACCATGTGCAGAACCAGGATACGGGAGAAATTGGCGATGTATTGAATGAATTGATGTTTAAGTTGAATGAAGCGAATCCAGCTGATTTACGTGCTGAAGACAATAACATCTTCCGTAAGATGTTCGGCCGCATCAAACAAAGCGTTTATGAAATGACCGCCCAGTATCAACAAATCGGCGCGCAAATTGATAAAATTGCCGTTAAACTAGACCGCGAAAAGAATGGTCTCCTGAATGATAATATTATGCTGGAACAACTATATAAGAAAAATGAAGACTACTTCCATGCTTTGAATATTTATATTGCCGCAGGTGAAGTGAAAGCTGATACCCTCCGTACCAAGACCATCCCTGAAGCAATCGAAAAGGCAGAACAATCTGGAAGTCAGATGGATGTTCAAATTGTGAATGACTTGAACCAATTCCTGGATCGTTTAGAAAAGCGGACACATGACTTGCGCTTAGCACGTCAAATGACCATCCAACAAGCACCACAAATTCGCCTGATTCAAAATACGAACCAAGCACTAGCAGAGAAAATCCAAGCTTCCATCCATACGGCTATTCCATTATGGAAAAACCAAGTGGCCATTGCTATGACATTGCTGCGCCAAAAAGATGCGGTTACCGCACAACGTCAAGTTTCGCAAACAACCAATGATTTGATGTTGAAGAATTCCGAAATGCTGAAGATTTCCGCGATTGAAACAGCGAAGGAAAATGAGCGAGGCGTGATTGATTTGGAAACACTAGAGAAGACCCAACAAGACTTAGTAGAAACTTTACAAGAGACATTGAAGATCCAACAAGAAGGACGTTCCAAACGAAGAGAAGCCGAACGAGAGCTATCCAATATGGAACTGGAGCTGCGTGACCACCTTCTCGCTCTTCAAAAAGAAGAAAACAATCTCAATCAATAAACCACTTACACCGATGCGACAAGCCGTTGCATCGGTGTTCTTTCTGTTGTTAAAACAACGTTGTTACTTTTTTTGCCCACTGACTAAGGCTTTTCATTTTGATAACCAGCCTTAATAGATTATAATATGGGTATAGTCAATAAGAATTATTGACTTCATTATAAATCAATATAGAGTTAAAAGGAGGAGAAAGAAATGGGATTAATTTGGACATTGATTGTTGGTGGAGTATTAGGTGCCATCGCAGGAGCTATTATGGGTAGAGATGTACCAGGAGGTATTATTGGTAATATTATTGCTGGTTTCCTAGGATCTTGGATCGGTACAGCTTTACTTGGAGAATGGGGCCCTAACATTGGTGGATTTTACATCGTTCCAGCTTTAGTTGGAGCACTGGTGTTAATCTTCATTGCATCCTTACTGCTCCGCAATATGGGCAAACGTGGTTAAGCAAATAACACAAATGAGCGACTGAGTATTTAATACTCGGTCGCTTTTTTTATTGAATAAACTGACTGCGCAAAAAAAGAGGTTAGGACCGAAGCCCCAACCTCTTGTTAAATTTTGGTTGAAAAGTGATATTATAGTTTCACAACGTTAGCTGCTTGAGGTCCACGGTTTCCATCAACGATGTCGAATTCAACTGCTTGTCCTTCTTCTAATGTTTTGAAGCCGTCTCCTTGGATAGCTGAGAAGTGTACGAAAACGTCATCTGCGCCTTCTACTTCGATAAATCCAAAACCTTTTTCACTGTTAAACCATTTTACGTTACCTTGTTGCATACTTTGCAGTACCTCCAAATTATATTCTGGTAATCCAATCATACAAACTATAAATTTATACTTTCAAATTACTATCTAAATTATAATGAAGTTTGCGATAAAAATCAAGAGTTTTTATACAAACGTTTTCATTTCCTTTGTTTTTATGTGACAGTCTGTTCATAAACATAAAAAGAGGAGGCGAGAGTCATCTCGTCTCCTCTTTTTCCTTATTCTTCGCTTCCTACTAATGCTTCTGGAAACTCATTGCGTACAATGGTTGCACAACGTTCACATAGAGTCGGAGCATCCACGATTGTACCTACTTCAGGTTTAATCACACGACATCTCTCACACGTTTCTCCATGTGCATGATCCACAACAATACGGATTCCTGGGAATTGCATGCCTGCTTTTTCAGCAGAATCGCTCTCTTCTTCATGAATCTCTAATTGAGAAACAATAAATAGTTGAGCTAAGTCAGCATCCAATGATTCAAATAATTCTTTGATTTCTTTGGATACAAATAAATCAAGATGTGCTTCAAAAGATTTTCCGATTACTTTTTCGTTACGGGCTTCTTCTAGTGCTTTCAACACGTAGTCACGAACATCTAAGAATGCATTCCATTTTGCGAGTACTTCCTCTTTGTCGCTTGGGAATACAGCTTCAGGCAATTCTGTCAACTGTACGTACTCTTCTTCTTCTTTCACATATTCCCAGATTTCTTCTGTTGTATGCGGAATGATTGGCGTTAACAGTTTAGTCAAGCTCACCAATGCATCGTAGAAGACCGTTTGCATCGAACGACGGATTGGGTCATTTTCACTTTCAATATAAACAACGTCTTTAGCGAAGTTCAAGTAGAAAGCAGAAAGCTCTACCGTACAGAAGTTCATGATGGTTTGATAAATGGTTGAGAATTGATAGTCTTCGTATGCTTTCACACATGTATCAATCACTTCATTCAAGCGAATCATCATGTACTTGTCGACAGAACGTAAATCTTCTGCTGCTACGCGATTTGTCGCTGGGTTGAAGTCTTCTGTGTTCCCAATCAAGAAACGCATGGTGTTTCTAATCTTACGGTAGGTTTCTGATACTTGTTTCAAGATGTCATCACTGATTCTTACATCTGATTCATAGTCCACACTGGAAACCCAAAGGCGGATGATATCAGCACCCATGTTTTTGATTACTTTCTCAGGTAGAACAGTGTTTCCGAGTGACTTACTCATCTTACGGCCTTCTCCGTCTAAAACAAACCCTTGCGAAAGGACCGTCTTGTAAGGAGCAACGCCGTTAATCGCTACACTGGTTGTTAAACTGGAGTTGAACCAACCACGGTATTGGTCAGAACCTTCCAAATACATGTCAGCTGGGAAAGCAAGATTGTCACGTTGACGTAGTACGGCTTCATGGGAAGACCCTGAATCGAACCATACGTCCATAATATCTGTTTCTTTCGTGAATACACCATTCGGGCTGCCTGGATGAGTAAAGCCTTCTGGTAATAAATCTTTCGCTTCACGTTCAAACCAAATATTGGAACCATGTTGGCCGATTAAGGTTGCTACATGATCGATTGTTTCTGGCGTAATAATCGGGTCACCATTTTCTGCGTAGAAAATTGGCAATGGAACACCCCACACGCGTTGACGAGAAATAACCCAATCGCCTCTGTCACGAACCATGTTATACAAACGTACTTTTCCGGAAGGGTGAAGCCAATTTACCTGATCAATCTCGTCTAGAATATTTTGACGGAATTGATCAATCGAAGCAAACCATTGCGGAGTTGCACGGAAGATAACAGGTTTCTTCGTACGCCAGTCATGCGGATAACTATGGACGAAGAAGTCTAGTTTCAGTAATGCGCCCTTTTCTTCAAGTAATTCAGTAATTAATTTGTTTGCCTTGTCGTAGAAAACTCCTTCAAATCCTGGCGCTTCCTCTGTAAAGCAACCACGGTCATCGACTGGTGACAATACGTCTAGGCCATATTTTCTCCCAACGATATAGTCATCGTCCCCGTGTCCTGGTGCTGTATGAACAAGTCCGGTACCTGCTTCTAACGTTACATGGTCGCCTAGAATTAATAAGGATTCACGGTCATAGAATGGGTGTTGTGCAGTCACGTACTCTAAATCAGCACCTTTATATGTGCGTAGTACCGTAACTGATTCCCAACCAATAGCTTGCTGAACGGTTTCTAATAAATCAGCTGCGACAACAAATTTCTTGCCGTCTGCTTCTACTAGAGCATAATTGAAGTCTTGATGAACAGTGATTGCTAAGTTAGCTGGCAAGGTCCATGGTGTCGTTGTCCAAATAACGAAAGATGCATCCGCGTCAACGACTCCTTTACCATCTTTAACCGGAAATGCTACGTAGATGGATGGTGACTTCACATCTTTATATTCAATTTCCGCTTCAGCCAATGAGGATTCACTGGATGGAGACCAATAAATTGGTTTCAATCCCTTGTAGATGTAGCCTTTTTCAGCCATCTTACCAAACACACGGATTTCTGCTTCTTCGTAATCTGGTGTCAAGGTTACGTAAGGATTGTTCCACTCTCCGTTAATTCCTAGACGCTTGAAGACGGTACGTTGGTTGTCGATTTGTTTCCATGCATAGTCTTCACACATCTTACGGAACTCGGCTAAGCTCATTTCTTTGCGGTTCACACCGGTGTTGGTCAAAGCTTGTTCAATAGGCAGTCCATGTGTATCCCAGCCTGGGACATACGGTGAACGGAACCCGCTCATTGATTTAGAACGAACGATGATGTCCTTGCTGACTTTATTCAGGGCATGTCCCATGTGGACTGCACCGTTTGCGTAAGGAGGTCCATCATGCAGCACAAACGTTGGTTTTCCTGCATTTTTTTCTTGTATTTTTTCATATACCTGCTTTTCTTCCCAGTCTTTTTCTCGTTCTTGTTCGCGAACTGGTAAATTTGCTTTCATGGGAAAAGCTGTTTTCCCTAAAAGTAACGTGTCTTTCATTTTCATGAATGATTCTCCTCCATTAATATTTTATTTTTCAGTTAAACGGTTGGACAAAAAAAAGACTCCTCCCGTATTCGGGACGAAGTCTTCGTGGTACCACCCAAGTTCAAAGCAATCAAAAATAAAATTGCTTCCTCTAGAAACCTGTAACGCGGTTCAAGCGACCTTGCTTACGTTTCCTTCAGCAAGATTCTCCTGGATGATCCATTCATTATAGGGACTTGTTGACCTTCCACCAATCGTCAACTCGCTATTAGTATATAATCGCAGGGTGTTCCAATCATTGATTCTAAGTTATGTTTGATTCTACTTCAATTAAAGCGAAATATCAACCGCTTCTATTTGATTTTCATTTTCTTCATTGTTGTTACCTTCGACGTTACTCTTGTCCCGATCCTCTTTTGGAAGTAAATCTTCCACTTTGCGAGAACGATTCATCAGCACATCATCCAATGTTGGAGTCTGAATTTCTTTCTCCGGAGCAGCATTCAACAAGTGGTTCCATTCATCGTTGTGAATCAAGTTCAATTGAGACTCAACCATCAATTCCAAACGTTGTCTGAAGTTACGACTTTCTTTCCGGATGTTTTCTGTTTCTTGGTTAATCCGGTTTGCCTTTTCAGCTGCTTCTCGTAAAAGCTTGTCTGCACTCTTTTCCGCTTCAAACAAGATAATTTCTGCCTCTTTACGAGCATTTGCTTGCAGACGGTCTGCTGCATCTTGTGCTACCACGATGGATTTATTCAATGCATCTTGCAAGTTTTGGAAATGGGCAATTTTTTCTTCTGCAAAAGCTAACTGTTTCTGCAGATCTTTCTGTTCTCTATTTAATTGTTCAAAATCTCTTTTCAACAAATCTAGAAAATCATTTACTTGCTCTTTGTCATAGCCTTTCATTCGCACTGCAAATTCCTTATGTTGAATATCCAGGGGAGTTAATGCCATTTCGTCACATTCCTTCCAACTTACATTTTTATTTTCTTAAAACACCAAACTCAATCCGCCATTTGTCTTTCTTCGACTTCCCTTCAATCGCCCGGAGCTGGATTCGGCCATATCCTCGAATCGAGAGGATATCAAGCAGGCCAAGTTCAAAATCTGCTCTTTCGAAAGGGGCCCAATTTAATTTTACCTTGCCGCTCGTGATTAATTCTTTCGCTCGCTGACGAGATATATTATAGACAGATGATATCACGGTGTCCGCCCTCAAAGAACTGACAGTTCCCGATTCGATGGTCCAATCATCTGTAGGCATAATTAAATCAGTATAACTCTTTTCTTCTAACCGAACCGTCACTTTTCCAATTTTGGTAAGTTGTGATTCGATATAGTTATGAACATGATGAGCAACAAAAAATTGCCACTGTTCCCCATTTGTCATAATGTCACCGAACATCTCCCGCTTCATTCCGGAACCGATCAAGGTACCGAGAATCTTTCCATGGGATAGTTCTGCAAACTTCGTTGGGTATTGTATTTCATAGAGCTTTATTTCATAATCTTCTTGCTTCGGCTGAAAATACTCTGGATAAAGAAAAGCACGTTTCCGCTCTGCAGCTTCATAGCCGCCAAAGAAGTCCACTTGTACTTCGCCTTTTTTCCCAACGAGCATTTCCACAATATATTGTTGTCTCGGGTCAAGAAAATCTGATAAATAAGGAGAGTATTGTTCTTGAACACGTATCACCCAAGATTCTACCATGTCGATAAAAGGTTGTTCTTCCTTACGAAAGTGTTGATAAACTTGTTCCATTCACTCATCTCCTTTCCATTCATTAAACCAATAGACGAATTAAAAATATTAAAACGACTTGTGCACCATAATCAACCAATCGCAGGAACAAGATGGCGAACAACACACTGAAGCTCACCATTCCAAACGATGGAATTAAACGGCGGAATACATTTAAGTAGGGTTCAACCAAACGGGCAATAAACTGACCGAGTGGAGAAGTCATTGCATTGGGTAACCACGTCATCAATGCATAGATTACCAGCAAGCTGGAATAGGCGTTGATGATGGTGGGAACAATTCGCAATAACCAGAAAAGGATTTGTACCATTCTATTTTCCTTTCTAAAACAAACAGGATGCTAATTAATATAGATACTCGTCTCTTTTTTCAGAGGTGTGCAGATTAGAAATGGTGACTTCAGCCGGTGTGCATAAAAAGATATCGTCGCCCACCTTTTGCAAGTCCCCTTTTATAGCATAAATGGTTCCAGAGAGAAAATCGATAATTTTCGCCGCTTCATCAGCTTCCATTCTGCGAAAGTTCACTAACACTGCTTCGCTTTGCAACAAGTACGCAGCGATTTTTTCTGCTTCACGATACACTCTTGGCTCTAATACATGAATGCTTGTCTTGGGTGTGGTATGCCGTTGGTTGAGCGGAATCACCTTTGTCTGTGCTTTTGACACGGACCGAACTTGCTCCCTATCTACCACAGGATCCGCTTCTAAATATTCACTGTCAGTTGGTTGTACTTCATCCAGTCCAAAAAAGTTACGAACACTATCTTTGATACTCACACGTTCCCCTCGCTTTACCTGTATATTATTCGAAAAAGGCAGAACCAATCCGTATAAAAGTAGCCCCTTCTTGAAGCGCAATCGGATAATCATTACTCATCCCCATACTTGTTTCCAAGCACGGTGCATGTGGATATTGTTGTTTGGCTATGCTCGTTTGCAGCTGCTTCAATGTTTGAAAACAAGTCCGTAATTCATCTTCTGTCGCATCAATCGGTGCCATTGTCATTAAACCGACTACGCTTATCTTCGAATACGCGCCTAGGCTTTCAATAAACGGCATTAAGTCACAAGGAGAAACCCCTTGTTTCGAGGTCTCTCCTGTGACATTTACCTGTACGAAGCAGGATACGGTATGATTTGCTCTTTTTTCGATTTCTTTTGCCAAGGACTCCCGGTCCAACGCATGAAAGAAAGCAATCTCGTTGATAACTTGCTTTACTTTGCGCGTCTGCAGAGAGCCGATGTAATGCCAGTGAATATCAGAATGCGGAAAGGCTGCTTGTTTTTCTTTCAAGCCTTCTGGACGGTTCTCTGCGAAGTGGCGGTACCCTTGCTGATACAGTTCTGCCACTTCTTCAAGAGAGCGCATCTTCGTTACTGCTACACACGTTACCTCTTCAAGTGAACGCCCGCTTGCCTCCACTTGTTCTGCTATCACGGTTTCAATTTGTTGGCAATTCTTCGAAATGATACTCATCTTTATCTACGTCTTTTGCGGAAGAATGGTGGTGTATCTAATTGATCATCTTCCTGATCTACTTCATCATTCGCTTGTTGATAACGCGGATAGTTTTCGTTTTGCGGTTGTTTCGTTGTTTCTCTTACATTACTTGGTTCGCGGCGAATATCCCAGTCTCCAAATAAGTCTTTTTCTTGTTTTACTTCTGGCTCTTCTTGAGCTGGACGAGCTTGGTAGGAAGCAGCTGGTGGTTGTTGCCCTTGCGGTGCATCT
Organism: Jeotgalibaca caeni; assembly: GCF_028863945.1. Classification (GTDB taxonomy): domain Bacteria; phylum Bacillota; class Bacilli; order Lactobacillales; family Aerococcaceae; genus Jeotgalibaca; species Jeotgalibaca caeni. The sequence goes on from NZ_JARBEA010000005.1 coordinate 26,311, forward strand.
TTACGACCTCTGAATGGGCTACCGCCACGGTTCACTGCTTTTTTTTCTTCTTTTCTCTTCTCTACGTCAATCCCTGTAGCGATAACCGTTACGATTACTTCGTCTCCTAGGTTTTCGTTGATGGAAGTACCGAAGATAATGTTTACTTCAGATGTAGAAGCTTGTGATACGATGTCGCTTGCGTCTTGTGCTTCGAACAACGTCAAGTCAGATCCACCTGTGATGTTCAACAAGATTTGCTCTGCGCCATCAATCGATACTTCAAGCAATGGAGAAGAAATAGCTTTCTTCGTTGCTTCTGCTGTACGGTTCTCACCAGATGCTACCCCGATTCCCATTAAAGCAGAACCTTGGTCTTTCATCACTGTATTTACGTCAGCGAAGTCTAAGTTTACGTATCCTGGAGAAGTAATCAAGTTGGAGATTCCTTCTACACCTTGACGCAATACGTTATCTGCTTCACGGAATGCTTCCATCATCGGAGTTTTCTTGTCTACGATTTCTAGTAGGCGGTTGTTAGAGATGATAATTAAGGTATCAACATTTTGTTTTAGGTCTGCAATTCCTTCTGCTGCATAACGACCTCTTTTTGGTCCTTCAAAGCTGAACGGACGTGTTACAACACCAACCGTCAATGCGCCTTGTTCTTTAGCAATTTTTGCTACGATTGGAGCTGCACCGGTACCTGTACCGCCACCCATTCCGCACGTAACAAAAATCATGTCGGCACCAGATAAAGCTTCTGCAATTTGTGGTTCACTTTCTTCTGCAGCTTTACGACCAACATCAGGAATGGAGCCTGCTCCTAATCCTTTTGTAGATTTTGGTCCAAGTTGAATTTTTGCTTCTGCACCAGAAGCATTCAACGCTTGGGTATCTGTATTTGCTACAATAAATTCTACACCTTGTACGCCTTCTTCGATCATGCGGTTCACAGCGTTTCCGCCTGCTCCACCCACACCGATTACTTTAATTTTAGCGCCGCCGCTCATGATTGAATCGAATTCAAGTTCCATTACATTTCCTCCTGCTTTTCTATTTCTTCACTATTCAAAAATGGATTGGATAAATTGTTTTGCTTGGTCAAAGAAACTATTTTTCTTCGGTGCTTCTGCATCACTGTAATCCGTAGGTGCATGCACTTCTGTTTTTACTGCTTTTTCTTGCTTTTGTTGTAAAGGAACAACTTTTTGAGTTTGGACATAGGTTTGTGTCTGCGCTTTTGGTTGACTTGGCAAACGATCTTTTGCCACTTGATAAATGTCATCTTGTTCGCCGATATATTTAATCAAACCTAGACTTGTTGCGAAGATTGGATTCCGCATTCCCATTTGTTCTGGAATATAGTGCTTGACGTTCACTTCGAAAATTTCTTCCGCTAATTCAATCACACCCGGAATTGCTGAGCCGCCCCCAGTTATAATGATTCCACCTGGTAACTCTCTTGCTTCCACACGGTCCAACGCTTGCTTTACATTCTCAAAAATCTGAACCAGTCTTGCTTCGATAATTTCCGACAAGTACTTCTCGTCCACTTTCACCGGCTCTTCTTTGCCGATTACTGCGACTGGGAAGAATTCATCATCGGACGTATCTTCTGGAATGGCATACCCAAATTCGCGTTTCGTATGTTCTGCATTCTCCATGGTTGTATTCAAGATGACGGAAATATCTTTCGTCACCAAGCTGCCACCTTCCGGATCAACATAAACAAACTTCAATTGGTCATCGTGTAAAACAGAAGCAGTCGTTTGACCGCCACCCAAGTCAATTAAGATGGTACCAAAATCGCGTTCCCCTTTATTCATCGCAATGCTTGCGATGGCAAGTGGTTGAACAACCATATCACGGATTCTCAGTCCTGCACGCTCCACACAACGTTTGATGTTGTGTATGATGGTTTTTGGTCCGGTAATCATACTTGCATATAATTCCAATCGTACCCCGATCATACCACGAGGGTCACGAATGCCGTCAAATCCATCCACGATAAACTCTTCGGGAATAACGGAGATGATTTCTCTTTCTGGTGGCAGAGAGCGAACTCTTGCTGCCTGAAAGACGTTTTGGACGTCTTTGTCGGTGATTTCTTTGTTTTCATTTTCTACACCGTACATCCCATGGCAAGGTTCAATGCTGATTTGATTGCCCGGAATTCCAACGATGACTTCACTGATTGAAATATTTGCTTTCTTTTCAGCCTGTTCAACCGCACGTTTAATCGATTCAACTGTTTCATCAATATCAACAATTACGCCTCGGTTGAGTCCTTTCGATAATTCATTACCGACTCCAATAATGTTTAACTGATTGTTTATATATTCTGCTACGACTACTTTTATTGAAGTGGTTCCAATATCTAGGCTAACAAATAAACCTTGATTTTTCATGTTCTATTGAAACCTCCGTTTTTCTTTTGTCTCTACCTAAAAGTCTAAAAATGGTGAATCTGTTCATCTTTTTTTTCGGTTTATTTCTTTTTTATAAAAGTGTTTATACCTTATCTATTTTAGCATAACCATTATTCATTTTTAAGCAATTTCACAAATAATCAAGTTATTTTTTATTCAGGAGTAGGTTTCTCCTCAAATGGCGTAAAATAGACGCCCACTTCCATATCAATAATCCCTTTTTGTTCAGCTAATTCTGGAAGAATGCTTGGATAATACGTAATCTTATCCGCAAAATCTCGCAGATTAGCTTTGACTTGATTGCCGTCATTCATAAATAAAGTAATGGTGTATGGATTTTTCTTGGTACCGGTATAGCTGATTTCGGAAATGCTGTTCTTAATCTCTTCACCAATCTTTTTGTAGGAAGTAATGAATTGATCCAAGATGGGGCCTGCTTCGAAATTTTTAAGCAAAGGCTTGTTTCCAAGTGGAACATGATGTTCTTCCGTTAAAACTTCCCCTGTTTCAATCACGCTGTGGTAGGAGTTCTCATCTTCCATATAAGCAATGGTTTCATAACTCTTCACTTGCAGAATAAGATCATTGACCCCTTGCCACTGGAATGAAACAGACTTGATTTGTGGTAACTGTGATTGAATGTTTTGCTCGATTTCAGCTTCATTCAAGTATGTCCCCACCATCGTTTGCTTATTGGTGATGGAGCTTGCGTCCAGAATAATTTGTTCTGGTACCATAGAGTCACTTTCTATCAAAATTTCATTGATCCGGCCATATGGGGATATCAGATAACCCGTGCCGATAATTCCAAGTGTAAAACAAGCTAAAAGGATGGGATAATTATTCTTTTTTGCAGAAGGGACTTTTTTAGTTTCCACTCCTTTTTCCTCTAACTCTTTTTGTAATTCATATTCTCTTTGAGCGATTTCTAATTCTGTCATCGATTTCTTCTGGCGTGGTCTCTTTATCTTTTGGCGAAAACGTTCCAACATGTTCCTTCACCCCCACTCTTTACTTCCATTCTTACAAGACTGATTGAATGACACGCCACATTCGATCGGAAGCGTCCGGCACACCAAGTTCTTTGGCTTTTTGAGCCATGACGTTACGCTTTTCTTGATTACACAACAATGCATCCATGTGTTGGAATAATGATTCTCCGCTCAGCTCTTTTTCTAGAATAATAACAGCGGCGTTATGGTTCGCTAAGCTCTCTGCGTTTTTCAACTGATGGTCATTCGTCACATACGGACTTGGAATCAAAATGCTTGGAATTCCGAGTGCAGTCAACTCTGTCAATGTTGTCGCACCACTACGACAAGCAACTACGTCCACTGCCTTAAACAAAGCCGGCATTTGATCGACATACGGAACCACCTTTACATGATCCGCTTTTGGCATGAGGCTCTCGATTTGCTTCCTCACTTTGTCATAGTGCAGGCTTCCGGTTACGAGAAGCGCTTGGTAGTCTTTCTCAGCAAAAAGAGCAGCTGCATCTACCATGGATTGGTTGATTTTCTCTGCTCCACGGCTGCCTCCAAAAACGAGTACCGTAGGCAAATCCTCTCTTAATCCATATTCGGTTAAGGATGCCATCTCTTTTATTTGGGCAACTTCTTGGGCTCTCGGATTTCCGGTATAAATAACTTTGTCGTCATAAGCAGCAAAATCATTACGTGCATCCTCGAAACACAAGCAGATTTTACTCACAAAACGAGCTAGAAATTTATTTGTTACTCCCGCCACAGAATTCTGTTCATGAATGATGGTAGGTATTCCTAACCGAGAAGCAGCATACAAAACAGGCGCACATACATAACCACCTGTCCCAATCACCACGTCCGGCTGAAACTCTTTTATAATCTTTTTAGATTTTGCCACGCTCGTCATCATTAAGTAAACGGTCTTCAAGTTATCGAGTGACAATGAACGGCGCAGTCCTTGAATTTCCACGGATCGAAACGGAATGCTTGCTTTTGGCACGATGGTACTCTCTAGCCCGCGTTCCGTGCCCACGTATAAAAACTCAGTAGTCGGTTCGATTTCAGCTATTCGTTTCGCTAAGGCGAGGGCTGGATAGATGTGTCCACCCGTCCCGCCGCCTGATAGTAAGATTTTCATTTATTATTCACCTATTTCGTTTCACTTGGCTGTAGGGCTTCAACGGCTTCCACATAGTAATCTCCACGAATTTCGAAATTTGTATATTGATCCCAACTCGCACATGCGGGGGACAACAAGATTACATCTCCTGGTTCGCTTACCGCGTAGCTCTCTGCAACAGCAGTCACTACGTTATCGGTTTGGATGATTGTTTGAATTCCTGCTTCGGCTGCCGCTTCACTTAGCTTCACCTTTGTTTCTCCAAAGACAACCATGGCCTTTACATTCGTCAAAGAAGGCACAAGCGGCAAAAAGTCATTGCCCCGATCCAAGCCGCCTGCTAACAGGACGATTGGCTGATGAGGAAAGCTGGCAAGCGCTGTTTTTGCAGCCAAAATATTCGTTGATTTGGAGTCATTATAAAATTTACGCCCTTCCACTTCTCGGACATACTGAAGGCGATGTTTCACGCCGCCGAAGGTTGAGAGGACTTGTTGGATGGTTTCGTTTGAAACACCTTTTAGTTTGGCTACTGCAATGGCAGCAAGTGCGTTCTCAACGTTATGCGCGCCTGGAACGCCAATCTCGTCCACAGACATAACTGCTTCCCCGCGGAAATACAGCATTCCGTCTTTTACGTATGCGCCGGTCAGTAGTTCTTGTGTCCGTGAAAAAGGTACGAACGTAGCCGCAGTTTGCTGTGCACGTTCTACTATTTCCGGTTGATCAGCGTTCGCAATTAAATAATCCTCAGCGGTTTGATTTTCTGTCAAACGCCATTTAGCTGCTACATACTCATCCCTTGTTCCATGGTAATCCAGATGTGCTTCACTAATATTCGTGATCACAGCAATATGTGGACGCATGGTTTCAATTCCCATTAATTGGAAACTTGAAAGCTCCATGACCACGTCATCTTCTCCTGTTGCCTCTTGGGCGATAACCGATGCCGGGATTCCAATGTTTCCTGCTTTATAGGCGATTCCTTGAGTACGATTTGCAGCTAATAATTCATGAATCATGGTGGTTGTTGTAGTCTTTCCATTCGTTCCTGTGACCCCAATTAAGGATGCTTCCATAATTTGTGCCGCCAGTTCCACTTCTGTATAGATGGGAATTTCTAATTCCATTGCCCGTTGAACCATGGGATTGGAATAAGGAATTCCTGGATTTTTAATCACGTATGCAAAAGATTCATCCAGTAATTCAATTGGATGATGACCTGCAATAACACGAATACCGGATGCAATTAAATCCTGTGCATCCGGGTTATTGGCTAATTCTTTTGCGTCATTGACGGTGACAAATGCGCCTAGCTGCTCCAACAAGCGAGCGGCATGGAAGCCGCTCAAAGCTAGACCTACTACTAATACTTTTTTATTTTGATAACGTGTTTCTTGCTTCATCGTTGTTCCTCCATCATCCAAATAGCATTATGCCAATGATTGCTGCCACGAGTTCTACGAACCAGAACGTGAGGACGACACGCCACTCACTCCAACCACTCATTTCGAAGTGGTGATGGATCGGGCTCATTTTGAAGATTCGTTTTCCTCTCAGCTTAAACGAGCCGACTTGAAGAATAACGCTGGCTGTTTCAATTACGAAAATCAGTCCGATAATCAATAAGCTCCACTCTAATTGCAAAGCCAAAGATACGACTGCTAAGCCAGCTCCCAATGCCAGCGAACCGACATCACCCATGAAAATTTTTGCGGGTTTCTTATTAAAGAAAAAGAAACCAACTAATCCACCAATGATTGCTAAACAAAACAAGAGGACTTCGATTTGGTCTTGGCGATAAGCCAAGTAGGCATAAGCTCCATAGGCAATGCTCGCTGTTCCGGCTACGAGTCCGTCCAGTCCATCTGTCAGATTGACTGCATTGGAGAAACCGGTAATCCAGAGAATGGCAAAAACGGCAAATAAAAACCAATTTTCCACAGCGCCGATGAACGGAATGGTAAGAAGTGGGGTTGACCCGCTCCAATAAAAGAAAGCAACGAAAAGAGCTGAACCAACTAATTGCGCAATAAATTTCTGCTTAGAAGTAAGTCCTTCATTTTGCTTTCTGAATACTTTTAGGAAGTCATCCCAAAAGCCGATAAGTGCAAAAAAGATTAACACGAGGACGAGCATCCAACTCGTCACATTCAATACGTCTTTCCAAATTGCTGTTCCAATCACTACTAGAGAAGCCGCCAAGATAAAGACGACTCCTCCCATTGTTGGTGTACCACTTTTTACTTCATGCCATAATGGTCCTTCTTCTCGAGTTGTTTGGCCAAATTGCCGAATACGCAAGTAGCCAATGAAAATGGGCATGATGCTGATTGCCAAACCGAAACTGAACACAAAAGGCATCAGCATTTCAGTCCAATGCATACAAATTCCTCCTCAAAAATGAAAATTTCCTCAGCCATTATAGCCATTCATTTTTATTCTAAAATTATTTTTATTGTTTGTTGCGTATCAATCAAAGCTCCGACTGCCAATTCTTGCTGGACAACGTACCCTTCTCCTTCAAACTCAAAGCGGGCACCGGTCAGTTCCGCAATCTTCAACACATCGCCTTTTGACCAGCCGCGTACGTCCGGCATCGTCATGGCGCCTTCAGTCATGAGCAATACTTTGTGGTTCACTAAAGCTTTTGTTCCTTCGTATGGGTATTGCTGCACAACTTGACTTCCGCTACCAATCACACTGACAGAGGTGAAGCCTTGTTCAGTCAAACTGGTAATGGCTTCCTCTTTCGTCATACTCGTGACTTTTGGTACCGAAACTTCTACGTTTTCCTTTTCTTCCTCATCATGGCTGGCATAGGAAATCGCCCGTGTCATCATCGGTTTGAAAACGTCACTTAAGTAATCAGCAAAGTTCTTCTGCTCATTGTTTTTCGGCAACTTCAGCGTAATGTACAGGATGTATTGTGGATCCTCAACAGGAGCAAAACCAACGACCGAGTATAAATACTCATTGTAGCCTGTGTAGTACATGCCTGTTTCTGGATTAACAAGTTCGGCCGTACCCGTCTTCGCTCCAATTTTCGTATTGTCGATTTGATAAGCTTGGGCAGTCCCGTATTCTTCATACACGACATGAGTCAAGTATTCCAAAACAAGAGCCGCTGTTTCCTTGGTAATCGGCGTACCTACTTCTTCAGGTTTCATTTTGGTCGTTTCTTCTGTTTCTGGATCAACTACTTTGTCTACGTACTGCAACTTCATCATCTTACCGTCATTGGCAATAGCTGTGAAGGCTTGGATCAGTTGGAACGGCGTAACCGTAACCCCTTGTCCAAATGCAGTATTGGCTATTTCTAATGGATAATCGTAGTTATAATTTCCGGTTGCTTCATTCAGCAAACCAGAATCCGTTGTCTGACTGATGCCAAATGCTTTCATATAGCTTTCCCAGACATCGAAGCCCATTTCTTCAATCAGCTTCACAACAACGACGTTACTAGACCTGGCAAATCCTTCTAGATAAGAAATTTCGCCCCATCCAACCAAGTTAAAGTCATGGATGACACCTCCCTCCACTTCGATGGAGCCAGAGGGATACGTGTCATAGGGTCTGAATATCCCCTCATTAATTGCAGCTGCGATGGTTAGAATCTTGAAGGTTGAACCTGGTTCAATTGATTCCTCAATCAATAGGTTCTGCCACTTTTGATCAATGCCTTCTAGCGTAGTAGCATTGAACGTTGGGCGCTGGGTTGCTGCCATAATGGATCCTGTTTTAGGGTTCACCAACATCGCTACCATAGATTCAGGCGCTGCTTCTTCGTATACCTTAGTCATCAGTGTTTCTAAATAAGACTGCAGACGCATATCGAGCGTCAAGTACAGTTCTTTGCCGTCTACTGGTTTTTCCAATTCGCGCTCTGTTCCGGGAATGACGTATCCTTGCGAATCTTTTTGGGCGATGAATTTTCCATCTTGGCCTTTCAAGAGGTCGTTGTAGGCTTGTTCGATTCCCATTAGGCCTTCCAGCGTCTGTTCAGATGCTGGTAGTTCCTTGTCAATCGCTGCGTATCCAACTAAGTGAGAGGCAAATACCCCATTTGGATAGAGGCGCGTTGGCGTTTCTTGGAAAATGATTCCCGTTAAGCCTGCTTCTTCAATCTTCACCTTCGTACTATACGGTAAATTCATTCCTGCTGAACCAAATTCAACTTGATCCACGCCGTCTTTTGAAAGTATTTTGTAAATTTCACTTTCAGAAAGGTCAATGTACTTCGCCAGTACTTCTGCTGTTTTTTCTTTATCAACGATATGTGCTGGTGTTTCTTTGTCTTCACTCCACTTATCCGTCAAGACGCCAATCAATGAATAAGAAGTAGCATCCAAAGCGATAGGATTCCCACCTATATCATAGATGGTTCCTCTCTTTGCTGGCAGGATACTACTTCTGGTGTATAAATTATCAACATGCTCGCTTAGATTTTCGCCATTTACCTTCTTGGTAATCATGATGGATGAAAAACGAAAGACAAACACAAGAAACATCAAACCAGTCAGCAATATCATGATACGGGTCATATTACGCCGATTTTTGTGTGGATTATTCTGTTCTTTCATCGTGAAACATTCCTTACATTTGCTTCATCCATTTCCAAGCCTAATTCTTCAGCGATTTCCATGATGCGGTTGTAGCGAGACAATTCTTGGACTTCTTGACCCAAGTTCGTGTTGTCAGCTGCTACTTGCGCGTTACTCGTTTGTAAATCTTGCAGATCACGATTTTGATTAGAAAGCACGACTTGCGTAATGAGATTACTAAAAATTAATAAGAATGCTAAAGCGCTAATCACTGACGCCATCATGATTTCTTTTCTTGTTAAAATTTTTGTCTTTTTACTTGGTTGCGGTAGTTGGGGTGCCTTTGGCGATTGCAGCGGTTTTGGACTTTCATAAGGAATCGCTTGATTCGTTACTTTTTCGATATATTCTGGAGTTGCCACCCATTTACACTCCTCTCTCATTCATCCTTCGTTAATTCTTCACACGTTCAATAATACGTAATTTTGCACTTTGGGATCGTTTATTGGTTGCTAATTCTTCTTCTGAAGGAAGCACCGGTTTTCTTGAAACCAAACGGTAGTCTGCTTCTAGTTGTTGCGGCAGGACAGGTAAGTTCGGCGGTACTTCTTCTCTAGAACTTGCTTCCTTAAACATGACCTTTACAATCCGGTCTTCCAACGATTGGAAGGTAATCACACTAATCCGGCCTTTGATGGTCAATAATTCTAATGCATCTTCCAGGGAATCAGAAATAACAGTCAGTTCATCATTCACTGCAATCCGCAGCGCTTGGAAAATGCGTTTGGCTGGATGCCCACCTTTTCTCCTTGCAGGAGCTGGGATGGTATCGCGTATGATTTCTACTAATTCGCCGGTCGTTTCAATTGGCTTTTGTTCGCGTAGTTTCTCTATCTTACGGGCGATTTGCTTCGAGAATTTCTCTTCGCCGTAGCGGAAGAAAATTTTAACGAGCGCTTCATACGGCCACTTATTTACAATCGTATAGGCCGTTAATTCCTGATCTTGATCCATCCGCATATCGAGAGTTGCATCGTATCGGTAGCTGAAGCCGCGTTCTGCTTCATCCAATTGCGGTGATGATACGCCTAAGTCATACAAAATACCATCTACAGCTGTTACACCGCGTTGGGCTAATTCTTCTTTTATGTAACGAAAATTTGCTTTTATTAAGGTTACTTGTCCCTTTTCTAGGTAAGATGCTAATTCACGTTCGGCATTTTCAATCGCAACTCGATCTTGGTCGAATGCGTATAAGTGCCCGTTTTCGTTTAATTGTTCTAAAATACGACGGCTATGTCCTGCTCCACCTAGGGTACAGTCCACATAAATGCCATCTGGTTTAATGGCTAATCCTTCAATTGATTCTTCAAGAAGGACGCTATAATGGTCAAACTCAGTCATGCTTCCACCTACAATCCGAAATCAATCATATTTTCTGCAATGTCTTCAAAGGAGTCAGCCGCATCTTCTGCGAACTCTTCCCATTGGTCATTGCTCCAAATTTCAATGCGATCACTTACGCCGATGATTCGGCATTCTTTTTCAATTTTTGCGTAGTCCAGTAATGTCTTCGGGATATTGATTCTTCCCTGCTTATCGATTTCAGCCTCTATTGCAGCTGAATAGAAAAACCGCACGAACGAACGTGCTTCTTTCTTGGAAAGGGGGAGTTGTTTCATCTTTTCTTGCATGATTTCCCATTGCCCCATTGTGTAACCAAACAGGCAGCCATCCAGTCCTCTTGTGAGAATAAAGGACGCACCTAGTTCTTCACGGAATTTCGCCGGCATAATAATCCGACCTTTAGCATCCATATTGTGTTTGTATTCGCCCATGAGCATGAGAATTCACCCCACTTTCCATCATGGATTTAGTCTACCACAATCCCCCACTTCCAACCACCATTTCTGGAATAAATTCGTAAAAAAATGCACAAAACAAAAAAATCCAGAATTGCATCAAGCAATCCTAGACTCCATCTGTTTATTTATTTGCTTTTTGTGTTTTAGATGCGGTGGGAGATGTTCCCAATTTTATTGCTGTTTGATACACTTCCTTTAGCTGCTCGCCTATTTTATGTATATCTCGCTCCGAAACTTTTTTTCGTGCCGCTTGTTTTAATGAAGGGAGTGTTCCATCCAAAATCCCTTTGATTTGTTTTTCAAAATCAATCAGGTTCGCTCCTTTATACAATTCCTTGCTGTGTTCGTATTCTGCATAAATTGGAATATCTCGCACGAGAATATTTTGTTCCATCGCCATCGCTTCCATCAGAACGATCCCTTCCGTTTCTTCATACGTTGGAAAGAAGAACAGATCCGCACCAGCATAGGCCTTTCGTAGTTCAGCTGGTGAGACATAGCCGGCGAAACGTAAATTAGGTAATTCCGTCCGTACGGCTTGCCGGATTTCTTTTGGAACTTGTTTTAGGTTGAGTGCACCGAACCAAATAAAGTGTACTTCCGGCATGCGCTTGGCTAATTCAACAAAATCCAAAATCCCTTTTCGTTTGATATAAAGTCCTACCGCCATGACCACTTTATCCGTTTTCTTATACTGGTACGTTTCCCGAAATTCTTCCCGCATAACAGGCGTGCTCTGGTAATAGCGCAAGTCAATTCCATTCGATACCGGATAGATGGGTTTGGTTACCCCTGCTTGCTCCAATAATTGCTTGGAATAAAAGGTTGGTGTAATGATGACATCGCCTAAGTTGTAACAATGCACAATCCAACGGCGAAATAGAGGCGCTACTTGATTAGAAAACAAAAAAGAATTGCGGAAATCTTCTTCTGTTGAATGAGCATGATACACAACAGGAATCCCTTTTTTCTTCCACTTCTTCACGAAGATACGGGATTTTAAGAAATAGGTATTAATATGGACCAGATCAAAGTCCTCTTTTTCATTGGTTGTAAAAGGAACTTTTGCCAGCTCCAAGGCTTGTTGTTGATGCTTGATGGCCCTGCCTAACCCCGATTTTTGAATCCATTTCATTCCTTCTGAATACAATAAAACCTTCATGGCGTCCCCCTATCCTCTCATAAACTGGACGATTCGAGCAATCGCCAAACCATAGTACGCTATAAATCCAAGCAGAAAAACAAATTTAAGAAAGAACGAAAGGACCATACCTGTCCGCCGTCTCTTCTGTCCATGCTCAAACACGATGGTAAGGAGCAAACCAATGATGAAGCTGGCAAACAGAAAATGTGGCAGTAAGCTGTAGGTCAGTAAACGAACACTTAAAATATGAATTCCCACTAATAGAATTGGCAAAACGACATCCGTAACAGAAAGTTTGAATTTATTTCGGTACTGCAAATAAGGGCGGAAAAATAATTGAATGAACATAATTTCTAAAATTGGAAAAATATATAAAAAGAGTTCTAATAAATCGAAACTCACCATGCCCTCACGTCCTTTCCTAAACTTTATCCTTATTGTAACGGCTTTGTGACAAAATTTCTTGTTTCTTTGCTTCGAAAACAAAAAAAGAGGCTGGGACTATTCCCGCCTCGTTTCTGTCTTCTGCTATCTTCAGTAAACCTGATTCAAAAAGTGTTTCAAGAACACAGTCTAAGTGGTTTATTAAGCTTCTTTTGAAACTACTTCTTTGCCGTCATAGTGACCGCAAGATGCACACACGTGGTGGCTCTTTTTCAGTTCGCCACAATTTGGACAAGCGTTTAAGCCTGGAACTTCCAATTTGTAATGAGTACGTCTTTTAGCCTTGCGTGCTGTTGATGTTCTTCTTTTAGGTACTGCCATCTCCTTACACCTCCCTATAATGGTTGCTGCATGTTGCAGCAAGTCGAGCTATCATTCTTTGTCTTCTTCGTCTTCCAGAAGAGCTTTCAACTTCGCTAAGCGTGGGTCGATTTTCCCTTCTTTTTCTTGCGTTCTTTTTTGCTGATATTCTTCTTCCGAGACTAGAACCCAATCATTGCCAGTTGGCATTTCATTTGATTTCATTTCCTCTTCTGTCAAAATTTGACTTGGAATATTCAGTAAAATTGTATCCTCAATCGCCTCAATTAAATCAACTTCTCCGTCTTCAATAGGTATCACTACCTCAGAGAGGTCATCAGTTTGAGCTGATCCGATTTCCATTTCCACGTAGGTTTCATTAATGGGCACACTGATTCGTACATCTACCGGCGTCAAAGAACGAGACGAAGGTAGGGTGATCGTATAGTCGATCTGGAAATTGGCAAGTACGGCATGGTTCTCATAAAGTAAAAAACCAGCTGCGTGAATATCAGAGACTGCCAGGATTTCGCGATCCCTTTTCATCAATGATGATTCCCGGTTTACCGTTTGGTCAAAATACAGCGGTTCACCACGATGTTCTTGGATTTTTTTTAAGGTCCATTTCATTTCCTTCACCCCATAAAATAACAAATTGAATTATACTAGTCTAAAAATTGTTTGTCAATGTATTTTCCTTTACAACCTCTGTAAAAATTTCATTTGTCACTGCCGTATTGGTGAACGCGTATAATTTTGTTCGGAAATATTTGTTGTATTTCCGAGCCGGTATACTTGATCTGCTTTTATTTCTACGGCTAGCTGCTCATGATGTTGTTTTTTCAGGTTGGTAATTAATTGTACCATTTTTTTTCGCTGACTTAAATATTGTTGCCCCTTTTCAGTGAAACCGAGAACTCGAATCGGCTGCTCCTTTTGAAAATACGTCTCGACGTCCTCTTTCTTTATCGAAAGAAGGATTGCTACGCATAGTCGTTGCAGCCGGACCCACGTCCAGCGTTTGTTTTTCACTAATGTGAGATAGTGATGAAAGGATTCAGCTTCCACAACCATTTTTTTCAACCGATATTCAATTCCCTCTTCCATTTGGTAAATGGTTCGAAGGGATGCCTCATCTTCCACTAGCACGCGGTACCGCAAGAGCGGCCAGTAGTTCTCCCATGAAACAGCTGACACACCTGCTTCCACTTCTGGCATCCAGCGAGCGGCTTCTTCTGCCTTACCAGCTTGAATTAAGGTTCGTAAGGCCGTACCACTCGCAAAGGTGTTAGACGCGTTCAAATCATCATGATGCTTCGCTCCGACGCGCTCAATCACCATCGGCTCCATCGGACGAGAATAGCGGTCATTCTCCTTTAAGTAGGCAAGCCCCAGCTGATTATTAGGTTCAAAAATGGACATTGCGAACGCTTCGTGAGGCAAGAGTTTAGACACCACCTGTTGCATTTGGGCAGCGTAGGTTCGGCCGTCATTTCGGATTGCTTGAAACTGCTCGTTTATTTCATCCTGATGTTTGAGGATGAAGTCCGTGTACCGGATAAAATCGGTATCCTTGCCACTCTCTGCACCAAAGGAAAGCGCGTCGCAGCCTAACGCCTGCAAGGTGCGCACGCCTGCTCGAGCGAATAAGTCCGTCGACTGAACCGTACCAAGAACGGATTGCTCCACAACTAGGTCAGCACCATGGGCTAGGGCCATTTGAGCCCTCGTCCATTTGTCCGCAATCGCCGGCTCTCCGCGTTGCGTAAAATTTCCGCTCATCGAAACAACCATGACCTCGCTGCCTGTACGTTTCTTCGCTTCTTGCAGGTGGTAGGCATGACCGTTATGGAATGGATTGTATTCCGCTATAATCCCACAACTTTTCATCCGTTCCCTCCTACTTCTGACAAACAAAAAACCAGCGCGTAGTTGTAGCTTCCAGTTCATTCTGGCCAAAGTCTGCTTTCACTTCTACCTGAGCGAACCCAGCTGCCTTTAATAATGCTTGATACGTTTCTAATGGGTAGGAGCGCTCTTCATGAATTTCCTGCATTCTCTGGAACCGGCCATCTTCTTCTTGCACGAAGAAGGTCAGGACGTGTTCCACTGCATTCTCCACTTCCAACGCGTAGCTTTCCCATAGGAAGGCATCCTCTTCGTCTTGATAAATGTATTGATAGCCAGGAAAGACTTCGTTCATTTGGTACAAGGAATGAACATCAAACAAAAAGGTTCCGCCTACTGCCAAGTTATCATAAACGCCCTTGAATACCAACGCCAAATCTTCTTCCTCTGGTAAGTAACACAAGGAATCAGAGAAACAAGTTACCAAGTCAAAGCTGCCTAATTCTTCTAATTCTCGCATATCTGCTTCTACAAGTTGCAGCGAAACTCGTTCTTCCACCATCCGCTCATAAGCAAGAGCAAGCATATCATCCGAAAGGTCAACTCCGGTAACTTGATGGCCTTTCTTAGCCAGCTCTACCGCAATGATGCCTGTACCGCATGCCAATTCCATAATGGACAACGTTTCTTTCTTCGTTGGCTGGTAGCGTTCAATGAAAGCAAGCCAATCTTGATAGGTAGTTTGATCCATTACCTTATCGTAAAAGTGGGAAAAGATTTGGTAACTCATTGTTCGCTTACCATGTCGCTAATATCAACGAGTGGCGCATCGCTCCACAATTTTTCAAGGTTGTAGTACGAACGCTCTTCCGAACTGAACACATGCACAATGACATCTGTTAAATCAAGCAAGGTCCATTTTCCTGAATCTTTTCCTTCTTGGTTCTTGATATCAATTTTATTTTTATGAACGGCTTCTACAATCCCGTCTACGATTGCTTGCATCTGACGTTCATTGCGCCCATTCATAACTACAAAATAATCACCTAGAGACGTGAGGCCACGTACATCCATTACCATAATTTGATCCGCTAATTTGTCGTCCGCTGCTCGGACCACTACTTCTAAAATTTCTTCACTATTCAATCGATTTATCCTCCCTTAAGTTAAACCCATGTGTTATAGACCGTTACGGTATGCGGGTAGATCCGCTTCCCTGTTTGGACTAAATGCAAAAGGGTTTGGGTTATTTTATAGATACAGGCTTCATCTAAATCTTTCTTTGCTAATTCACGAGCTTTTTCTACCCCGGGAAAGTCACGTCCCGATTCGGTGTAATCAGCAATAAATAATATTTTCCCAATCAGGGACATTTCTTCTCCGCCAATGGTATGTTGATCAATGGCTTGTAAGATTTCATGATCTTCGACACCGAATGTTTCTTTAGCATAGTAGGCTCCAACTGGACCATGCCAAATTTGACTGCCGTAATCCAGCAAGACAGCTTCTATGTGCCCATCTGAAACCAAACCTTCTATTTCCGAACGGCTGCTATCTTTTGCGTAGTCATGAAGCAGGGCCGCAATGCTGCACGCCTCTGGATCTGCTCCATACTGCTTCGCCAGCAACAAGGCCGCTTCTTCTACACGCAAAATATGTTCGAAGCGTGATTTTTTAACCTTTGTTCTCACTTCTTCTAATAAATCAGAGCGAGTCCATGTGGTGTAACGGTTGGGATAAGCCACAGGTTCAATATTAGTCACGGTAGAGCCCCTCCTTTTCAATATACTCTGCCACACCTTCAGGCATCAGGTAACGCAAGGAGCGCCCGTTTTTTACCATTTTGCGCACATCGGTTGAACTGATGGCAATTTCTGGAGAGTCTACCCAAATAATGGGAAATGAACTTGTTTTTGGATAGCCGGGACGAGCGATGCCGACGAAGTCTACCAACTTCACCAGTTCATCAATCCGTTCCCATTTCGGCAAGTAGTCTACCATATCCCCACCAATAATGAAGTAGTAATCTGTGTCAGGATTTTTCTCGCACAGTTCCTTCATCGTGTCGATCGTATAACTCTTGCCGCCTCTTTCCAACTCTATTGTTTCTACTTCAAACAAGTCGTTCCCTTCAATGGCACGCTTCACCATTTCGAGTCGATGTTCGCCTTCAATCGCAGACTTTTCATCCACATGAGGAGGTTCAGCATCGGGCATGAAATACACTTTATCTAAGCCCAGCTGCACGCCCGCTTGCTGGGCGATGATCAAATGTCCAATATGGGGAGGATTGAAGGTGCCGCCTAAAATTCCAACGCGTTTTCTTGTCGGCGCTGCATCTTTCGGCGCAGCTTCTTCAATCACAAAGAAATTTGTCCTTTCCACCACATCAAATAGTTTGATCATATAGAATCGTCCACCTTTCTTGAAAGTTAGATTTTTTTCACTTGTTGAGAAATTTTTTGGTATTTTTCTTTCGTGGAAGCACGGAAGAAAATGATTGTTTTGCCGATTTGTTGTACAACAACTGCATCAATGCGCTCTGCCACTTCTTCTGCTACATCAGCAGCTACTTCATCCGTGTTTTGTAGCAAGTTAATTTTAATTAATTCTCTTTTTTCCAGCGCTTCATCAATTTGCTTGACAATCTCGTCTGTCAAGCCGGCTTTTCCGATTTGAAAGATGGGTTGTAAATGATGAGCTTCCTTTTTCAAAAATTGTTTTTGTTTTCCTCTTAATTCCATGATATTCCTCTTTTTCTTAAATTATTTTTGGTCGAATAACGGTGTCAACGCCAGCTGGCACCCATGCTGCTACTTTCCCAGGGCTATGGACAGCAACCCATCCAAGTCCAGAAAAGACAATGTCAGAAGGTTCTTTAACGTTGAATTCTTTTCTTACTAACATTGGGAATTTTTCAATATCGGTTTCGTTTGGCGGTTGCAATAAGGTACCTCTGTGCTTCGCATAAAACTCATCCGCTTTTTCCAACTTCGTACGGTGAATGCTTAATTCATTGGCAAAGTAGCACGTAAAAGAAGAACGCTCGCCAGACAGGTAATCGAAACGGGCAACTGCCCCCATGAAGAGAACTTGTTCAGGGTTCAGCTGATAGGTCACGGGTTTGATTTCCTTTTCTGGAGAAACAAGATTCAAGTCTTTTGCAGACAACACATGTGCCATTTGATGATGGTGGATAATTCCTGGTGTATCAATCAAGAAGGAGCCATCGTCAAGCGGAATCCGGATCTGATCCAACGTTGTTCCAGGGAAGCGAGAAGTTGTAATCACATCTTCCTTGTTGCCAGTAGCTGCCTTAATAATTTGGTTCATGATGGTTGATTTTCCGACGTTCGTCACCCCAACCACATACACATCCTTGCCATCACGGTGCTCTTCAATCAACGCCAACAGGTCATCGATATAGGTAGCTTTCTTGCCGCTGACAAGCATCGCATCAACCGGACGCAATCCTGCCGCATAAGCTTGTTGCATCAACCAGTGTTTCACTCGTGCATGCTTCGTAGACTTCGGTAATACATCCACTTTATTTCCAACCATCAAAACTGGATTCGAGCCGACAAAACGGTGAAGTCCTGGAATCATGCTGCCGTAGACGTCAAAAATATCAACCACATAAACAACCAAGGCATCTTCTGAGCCAATTCGGTCTAGCATAGCCAAAAACTCATCATCGGTTGCAGAAACTTTTTCCAATTGATTATAGTGACGCAAACGGAAGCAGCGTTGGCAGTACAATTCTCCTGTTTCTAGACCTTTTTCCAAGGCACTTGTTGGAGTGTACCCTCTAATCCCTTTTTCTTCTGTTTGAATCTTCGCTCCACAGCCAATGCAATAGAGCTCTTCTGTTTCTATTGTTTCTTTCCTATCCAAGTTGTTTCCTCCATCTCATATTTGGATCATCTTTCAGTAACTTTTTCATGATAAACCGTTCGATGAACCGGTTCAACTTTGTGTTCCAAGCATCGGAATTGAGAATGGGAATGACCAAGATGCTGCGAAGACCTGCTCGGTTCGCACCAAACACATCTGTCAACAATTGGTCGCCAACCATTACGCTATCTTCCAATGGAATTCCCGTCTGTTCAGCTGCTTTCCTGAAAGCTCGACGAGAAGGCTTGAGTGCTCGAGGAACATAATGCAAATTCAATACTTCGGCTACTTTCTCCACACGATCTCCACTATTATTAGAAATAATGGTAACGGGAATGTTATTTTCTTTCATTTCTTCAATCCAAGCCAAAAGTTCTTTGGTGCCATTGGGGTTGTTCCATGCGATTAATGTGTTATCAAGATCGGCAAATACAGAACGAATGTTGTGTTTGCGTAATTGTTCAGCGGATATTTGGTAAATACTTTCTACCATCCATACGGGTTTGAATTTTTCTAACATAGATACTCCTTGTACTTAAGTAGTCGTGTAAATAGGAACAGCATATTGTATCTCAATTATAGAGAAATAACAATAAAATACCAAGGAAAGAGCGTATCATCCTGCTACTAAAGCACGCGAACGCCTTCTCTTTCCATTACTGCTAGAAATACTTGAGCAGTAGGGATTTTTTCAGATAGTTGGGTAACCAACTGCTCTTTCACATCGTCTGAAGTAATCGTCATAATGGTGCTTCCAGCTCCACTTAAATACGTGCCATATGCACCGAGTTCACGGCCAAGTGAACGAACTACTTTTAGCTCTGGAACCAATGTAGAACGATACGGTTCGTGAAAGACGTCTTGTTCCATCATTTCCCCCATTAATGAAACGTCTCCTTGATGAAGTGCCGCAATGAGCAAATTTGCCACACTGCTGCCTTTTGTTGCTTCTGCTAAGGACAGCGCACTTGGCAAGACCGAACGGCTCTCTGCGGTCAACAGCTCCCGATCCGGAACGGTCACAACAAGTGAAACTTGGGGGAATGGTATGCTTGACCAGTACACCTGTTGATCCAACATGGTCCCAACCGTACACCCACCGACCACTGCCGGCATAATATTATCAGGGTGTCCCTCCAGTCGCGAACCAATTTGAATTTTATCATCATTTGTCAAGTGCAAGTCAGCCAGTTGGTTCGCCAGCTCAATCCCTGCCACAATCGCAGCTGAACTGCTTCCTAACCCTCGAGCAGGAGGAATCGCCGATTTCATTTTCAGGCGATGCGGTTGCAATTCTGGTGCGATAGAGAGAGCTGTTTGGATGATCATATTCTTCTCATCCATTGGAATGCTTGATCCCAGCGTATGCTCCACTGACCACCGTGCGGCAGGTTCTAAGATTTCTAGTTCCAAATAAACGGAAATCGCAATCCCCAACGAATCGAATCCAGGCCCTAGATTAGCAGACGTTGCGGGAACTTTAATGAGAGTCATGAAATCATTCCTTTACTGAATGGTTTTGAATACAGCTTCTATTTCCAGAGAACCCGGAAGGCTGAAATCACTCGGCTTCACACCTACCGCTTTGATGTAAGAGAGGCCAGTTTCTTCTGTCCAGACAATCGCTGCTTCCCCTTTTTTACTTAGAGAATTAACAAACGTTTCTATTTCCATTTTCGTTCCACGGACACGAATCACCGCATCACATTCCTCTTCAAGCGGGTTCCCCGTTTGGTAAGAATGAGACGTATATAGTTGCTGGTTTCCCGTATGATTGGTACGGATATTTTTTGCAATGGTTACAATATCAGAAACAACGCTATTAGCGGTTGTCATCCGGCCTGCTCCAGAGCCATAAAACATCGTCTCTCCAACGGCTTCCCCAATGATGCAGACACCGTTAAACTCGTTCTTGACCGTAGTAAACGGATGAGACAACGCCACAAACATCGGTGCAACTTCTACTACCACGTTTGCTCCTTTTACCTTTGCCCGGCCAACCAGCTTAATTGTATAACCTTGTTCTGCTGCAACGCTAAAGTCTAGAGAGTCGAGCATGCTGATTCCTCTTATTTCCAAATCAGCTAGGTCAACGGTATGTCCAAAGGCAAGTTTGGTTAAGACGACCATCTTCCGAGCTGCGTCATAGCCTTCGACGTCCCCGCTTGGGTCACTCTCTGCGTAACCTAACTCCTGCGCCAGAGACAATGCGTCTTCATACGATTCTTTTTCTTCGTCCATTCGCGTTAACATGAAATTTGTCGTTCCATTGACAATGCCGAGGACCTCTGTAATCTGGTCGCCGACGTAACTGTCTGTCAGGGCTCGTATAACAGGGATTCCTCCTGCTACACTGGCTTCAAAAAGGAAGTCCCGTTTTTTCTTGCGTGCTAGGTTGGTTAACTCTTCTAAATGAAGAGCCAGCACATCTTTATTGGCTGTAATGACATTTTTTCCAGCTTCTAAAGAGCGAGTGAGGTAGTCTTTGGCGACATCCTTACTACCCATCACTTCAACAACAAGCTGAATCGAATCATCATGAAGGATGTCAGCAAACTGATCGGTTATTGGCAACCCTGATTCAATCGCTGCTTGGTGTTTCTCTTTATTATGAACCAGAATTTTTTCAACCGTAATGGTCGTGCCGCTAAGCTGGGTAATCTTGGCTGCATTCTTTTGCAGCAACTCGTATACACCAACGCCTACCGTTCCGAAACCTAATAAACCGATTTTTATTTCCACTGTATCGTCCTCCCTGCTTGTACTTCTATTCAGTATACTCAAGAACGCGGTCTTTTTCGATAGGGAATATAAAAAAGAGGCTGAACTTTTCAGCCTCTTCCAACATTTATTAGTCTTGTAGTAATTCAAAAATTTCAATGGCCACTAAATCAAGGTCATCAAATTGGTAGGTTTGAGTTGTTGCGTGCTCTTCTAATTCAAACATTTCCGTTTCGCGGTTATATTTTACAACGCATCGTTCAGCGCCTTCTTTTTCAAATCGGCGAACTTCGATTTCTCCGTTGTCTTCCATCATCACTTCGAGTCGGCGAATAATGGCAGATAGTTGTG
The DNA here is from genome assembly GCF_028863945.1 of Jeotgalibaca caeni. Classification (GTDB taxonomy): domain Bacteria; phylum Bacillota; class Bacilli; order Lactobacillales; family Aerococcaceae; genus Jeotgalibaca; species Jeotgalibaca caeni. Next base: position 47,936 of record NZ_JARBEA010000005.1, read on the forward strand.
AAGGTTTCATAATTTTTCCCCTTTCAGACTGACTTCTTATCTATTCTAGCATTATTTCTCCCCTATCGCATCCATTTCCTCATATTTTTTGAAATAATACGCGAACAGAGGGGGATGTTTATTTATTCCACCACAGCTTAATAAGCGCTTGTGTCCCATCATTTTCGCCGTTCTTTTCCATTAACTTATCATACAGCTCTTTCGCTAACTGGGTTCCAGGCAAGTTGATCCCCATTTTTTCAGCTTCATCTAAGGCTATTTTCAAATCTTTCACGAAATGCTTCACGAAAAAACCTGGCGAAAAATCGCCTTGCAGAATGCGAGGAGAATAATTCGACAGCGACCAGTTTCCGGCAGCACCAGAACCTACTTGATCAATGACCCGGTTCATGTCCAGCCCAGCCTCTTTGGCATACACCAACAATTCGGTCATCCCGGTCATCGTTCCGGCAATCATGATTTGGTTCGCCATCTTCGTATGCTGACCGCTTCCGGCTGGCCCTTGCAGGAGCACTTTATTGGAGAGCGTTTCGAAAATCGGCAAGACCTTCTGGAACGCCTCCTCATCTCCACCTACCATTGTACTCAAGGTACCGGCTTTCGCTCCTTTATCCCCACCAGAAACTGGTGCATCGAGCGCCGCCACACCTTTTTCTTTGGCTGCATGATAAATTTCCTTAGCCAAACTAGGGGTGCTGGTCGTCATATCAATCACTACGTCCCCAGATTTTGCTGAAGCAATAATTCCTTCTTCCCCTAGATAAATTTGCTCTACATCTTCTGGATAACCTACAATGGTAATGATTACGTCGCTGTTTTTCGTCACTAGCGCGGGACTGGATTGCCACGTGGCTCCTTCTTCTAGCAGCGCATCTGCTTTCCTTTTGGTTCGATTATATACGTGGACTTCATATTCAGCTGCCAACAGATGGCGCACCATGGAAGCACCCATGACACCCGTTCCGATAAATCCTATTTTTTTCGTCATGTTTCATCCTCCTCATTTTACGAATTCAGTATAACATGCAGCAAAAAAATAGGACAAACGTTCCACTGCTTGCTGGAAGGTTGTCCTATTAGAAGTTAACGATTTGATTTCATTTTGATTTTGATAACACTTCGAAATGGTCGAATATTCTCTTGTTTGTTTTCAAGATAGTAGTTTTCAATTACACTTTTATAATAGCGGATCATTTTTTGGCCGAATTGTTTGGCGGAAATTTCCTTTAGCAACGTTTCTTTTTCTTCTAGCCATTTTTCTTGAGGTGGAGCATTCAAGTGCTCCAACATATGAACAATTGCTTCTCCCATGGATGCATCATCTTGGAACAACAAGCCAAGCATTGGGTTTTTGATAATTTCTTCTAAATAATCATTGCGTTTTGCTACAACGGGGCAGCCGTTTGCCACACTTTCCAGATACGTTAGCCCTTGCGTTTCGCTCTCTGAAGCATTGACGTACACATCTGCCATTTGGTAGTAATGATGAACCTCTTGATGGTCAACCTCTCCAACAAAGGACACTGCATGAGATACCTTCAAGTCTTCCACCATTTCTTCTAAGAATGAACGAGCTGGTCCGTCTCCTACAAATACTAATTTTGCTCGGGGATGCTTTGCTAAAACGGTTGGGAAAGCTTCGATAATCTTATGTAAATTTTTCTCAAAAGCAAGGCGAGATAGAGAAAGAAGAACCTGGTCTTCATCGTCCAGTCCCATTTCGGAGCGAATCTTTTCCCGAATCCCTGCTACTGGTTCTGGAATAGGAACACCCGTCGGAATCACACGAATCTCCTTATAGACTTGATAAGAAGCCAACATTTCTTTCATCAGTTGGCTCGGAACGACAATCCCGCTCATCCGATTACAAAACACTCGTGACACAGTAGCCACGTTACGTGGTCGCAACACTCTTCCTTTTGCGATGTAGTGCAAGTATTTTTCATACATGGTGTGATAAGTATGAATCGTTGGAATATCAAGCTTGTAGCCAATAAATCTTCCCGTCAAGCCTAAACTGAATTCTGTGTGGGTATGGATAATATCGACATGGTATTTCTTGGCTTCTTTTAATGCATTGGCGAATCCTTTTATCGCAATTCTACGATCTTTGAAAGAGAAGAATGGAATACTTTTTAAGCGGACTACATTTTCTTCGTCCTCTTTGGCATTTGGGTCCGTTGTTGTAAAGATGATTACATCATGTCCTTGAGCCTCTAGTTCTTCTTTTAATACTTTAATGGAAGTTGCCACCCCGCTGATTTGGGGGAAATATGAATCTGTAAACATTCCTACTCTCATCGTCTCACCTCACTTACAATCCTTTTAAACTTCATTTATTGACTTTAGTATAATTAAGAAATTTTCATTTGTCATTAGGCTTTAGTCCTATTTGAAAGGTTGTTTTCATAATTATATAGCAATGAGATGGAAATTTGTATCAAAAAGGACGAAGCAAGAATGAATTCCTGCTTCGCCTGAATAATTAATTTTCTAAAGTTTCTTTGAATGTGGTAACGAGTTCCATTACTTCTTCAACCGTCGTACATTCGTTGATTGCTTTGTCTGCTAATTCTTTCATTTCATTCGTGTCCAACTTAGCAAGCAAGCTTCTGGTTTGAAGAATGCTGGAAGCACTCATGGAGAATTCATCTAGGCCTAAACCTAATAGAAGTGGAACAGCCATTTGATCTCCAGCCATTTCGCCACACATACCAACCCATTTACCTTGTGCATGTGCTGAATCAATAACATGCTTCAGTAGAGTTAGAATGGATGGGTTATATGGTTGGTACAAGTAAGACACTTGTTGACTCATCCGGTCTGCAGCCATCGTATATTGAATCAAGTCGTTCGTACCTACACTAAAGAAGTCGACTTCTTTAGCGAATTGGTGAGCCAAGACTGCTGCTGCTGGAATTTCAATCATGATTCCTACTTGGATATCATTCGAAACTTCAACGCCTTCTTCAATCAACTTCGCTTTTTCTTCTTCTAATAGTTGCTTCGCTGCTCTGAATTCGTTCAACGTAGCAATCATCGGGAACATAATACGCAACGTTCCGTAAACGGAAGCGCGCAATAGAGCCCGTAATTGCGTACGGAACATTTCAGGTTCCGCCAAACAAATACGAATCGCCCGGTAACCTAAGAACGGATTCATTTCTTCTGGCAATTCTAGGTAAGGAAGTTCTTTGTCTCCGCCGATGTCCATGGTACGAACAACAACTGGTTTTCCGTCCATTTCTTGAAGGACCGTTTTATAAGCTTCGAATTGTTCTTCTTCACTTGGGAACGTGTCCGAATCCATGTATAGGAATTCCGTACGGTAAAGACCGATTGCTTCCGCTCCGTTTGCCAGAACACCCGTTAAATCTTTTGGTGTACCAATGTTGGCACCTAATTCAACGTGTTTTCCGTCTTTTGTTACAGTAGCGGCATTCTTAAGTTTTGCCCATTCCGTTTTTTGTGCTTCATAAACGGTGGCTTTTTCTTGGTATTTTGCCAATGTTTCGCCGTCAGGATTGATGATGATGTTTCCATCTAACCCATCAATGATGACCATGTCTCCATCCGTAACTTGAGTCGTTACACTTTGCGTTCCTACTACTGCAGGAATTTCTAGTGAACGAGCCATAATCGCGGAGTGGGAAGTACGTCCACCGATATCGGTAACGAACCCTTTTACATACTGACGATTCAATTGAGCGGTATCACTTGGTGTTAAGTCACGAGCTACGATGACCACTTCTTCCTTAATCGTAGAAGGAGTTGGAATTTTTACTCCCAACAAGTGGCTCATTACACGTTCGCTAACGTCGCGGATATCTGCTGCACGTTCTTGCATGTATGGATTGTCTTCCATTGCTTCGAACATTTGAATAAACATCGTCGTTACATCGTGTACAGCTTGTTCTGCATTCACACGATTTGTCTGAATGTTATCTTTAATGCTATTCATTAATTCGGGATCTGAAAGAACCATGACATGTGCGTCAAATACTTGCGCTTCTTCTTCTCCAACTGCCTTGGCAACATGGTCCCGGATTGCTTGCACTTCTTTTTTGGCTTTCTCAAAAGAATCCAGAAAGCGAGTAATCTCGCCCTCTGGATCTTCAACTATTCTTTTTTCGAAGGTTAAATCCGGTTCCGTTAATAGATAGGCTCTGCCAATCGCGATTCCATCGCTAGCAGCAATTCCCATTAAACGGTTTTTAGTCATTCTGCTAACCCTTCTTTTTTCAAAGTCTCCACGATGCCTTCCATCGCTTCTTGTTCATCTGGTCCATCAATTGTGATGGTAACATCTGCGCCTTGTCCAACACCAAGTGACATAACACCCATGATGGATTTCAAGTTTACAGACTTCCCTTTGTATTCGAGGTTGATGTCAGAATTGAATTTGCTTGCAGTTTGAACAAGCAAAGTTGCAGGTCTTGCGTGAATACCTGTTTCAGCAATGATATGAAAATCTTTTTTCTCCATTACGCCGGTCCCCTTTATTATGAATTTATTCAACTATTTTCGTTTGCTTCAGAATATTTCTACTCCATTACCTATTATAGTAATTCGAAGCAAAAAAAGATAGCAAAACAACAAAAATATAACCCTTACATATCCTAAGATTACCATTTTTTCTTGATAAGAACAACTCTTTTCAACCTGAATCAATAAGTTACTCTTTTCTAGAACAAAATCGGAATAAAAAAGTTCAAACAAATTACTTGAAAGTCAAAATTGGTCAATGTATAATAGGAGTACAAAGTCAGGATTCATCAAAAAACGAATGGCTTTGTTTTGTTTTGAATCAGTACTCAACGATAAAAAAGAAAGGATGGACAACTTATGAAATGTATAAACTGTGGCAAAAATGAAGCGTCCATTCATATGTATGCCAGCTTGAATGGTCAAACGCAGAAAATTGATCTCTGTCAAAACTGTTACCAACAATGGAAGGCATCCCAAGGACAATCCCGCAATCGAGGAATTTTTGGTGGAATGCCGGGCGGAACTGATCCGTTTGGTTTTAGTGATCTGGAACAGTTCTTCAGACAAATCCCTCAACAACAAAGACAAGAAATGCCCGATAAAAATCCTCAGCGAGCTGCTGCCGGTAATGGCGGAAATAGAGATGGATTGCTAGGTGAATATGGTGTTAATTTAACGGAACTTGCGCGTCAAGGTACGGTTGACCCAGTCATTGGACGCGATAGCGAAATCACCCGCTTAATTGAAATTCTAAACCGCCGGACGAAAAACAACCCTGTTCTAACTGGGGAAGCGGGTGTTGGTAAAACAGCAGTCGTAGAAGGTTTGGCTCAGAAAATTGTAGATGGAGAAGTTCCACAAAAACTCTTGGACAAAGAAGTGATTCGTTTGGACGTGGTTTCTTTAGTACAAGGAACCGGAATTCGCGGACAATTTGAAGAACGCATGCAACAATTGATTAATGAAGTTCGTGCAGACAAAAATATCATTCTCTTTATTGATGAGATTCATGAAATTGTGGGCGCCGGTAGCGCGGAAGGAAGCATGGATGCAGGAAACATTCTGAAGCCTGCCCTTGCTCGTGGAGAATTGCAATTAATCGGTGCAACTACTTTGAACGAGTACCGCAAGATTGAAAAAGATCCAGCCTTAGAACGTCGTTTCCAACCGGTTCGTGTAAGTGAACCTACGCCGGAACAAACATTGATCATCCTTCAAGGGCTGCGGCCGAAGTACGAAGACTATCATAAAGTGAAATATTCCGACAAGGCGCTTGAAGCGGCCGTGAAATTGTCGCACCGCTATATCCAGGATCGTTTCTTGCCAGACAAGGCGATTGACTTATTGGACGAGTCAGGCTCGAAGAAAAACTTAGTATTAAAAATGATTGATCCAAAAGAAATCGACGACCGTTTGGCTACTGCTGAACAAGAAAAACAAGCTGCCTTGAACGCAGAAGATTACGAGAAAGCCGCTTATTACCGCGATCAGATTAAGAATTTGGAAAACTTAAAAAACAACCCACAAGCAGCTGATCAAGACATTATGGTTACCGAACAAGATATTCAAACAATTATTGAAATCAAAACGAATATCCCGGTCGGTGATTTGGTTGAAAAAGAACAAGAACAGCTGCGGAACTTAGATAGTGATCTAAAAGCACATGTGATTGGTCAAGATGAGGCCGTCGATAAAGTTGCCAAAGCTATTCGTCGTAACCGAGTTGGTTTTAGCCGGAAAAACCGTCCAATTGGTTCCTTCCTCTTCATCGGTCCAACAGGTGTCGGGAAAACGGAATTGGCGAAACAGCTTGCAATTGAAATGTTTGGCACGGAAGATGCCATCATTCGCTTAGACATGAGTGAATATATGGAAAAACACTCCGTTTCCAAACTCATCGGTTCCCCTCCAGGCTATGTTGGGTACGAAGAAGCAGGTCAATTAACAGAGCGCGTCAGAAGAAACCCATATAGCATCGTATTGCTGGATGAAGTTGAAAAAGCTCATCCAGACGTGATGCACCTCTTCTTGCAAATTCTGGAAGATGGACGTCTCACCGATTCACAAGGCCGTGTCATCAGCTTCAAGGACACACTGATTATCATGACCAGTAACGCAGGTACAGGCGTGCAAGAAGCAAACGTTGGTTTTGGCGCTGCCCTTTCTGGCACAACCAAGTCTATCTTAGATAAGCTAAGTGATTACTTCAAACCAGAATTCTTGAACCGTTTTGACGCGATTGTTGAATTCAATTCCCTTTCTAAAGAAAACTTGTCCAATATCCTTTCCTTGATGTTGGATGATGTGAATGAAGTTCTGAAGAAAAAAGAAATCAGCATCACCGTCAGCGATTCGGCTAAACAAAAATTGATCGACGTTGGTTACAATCCAGCAATGGGAGCAAGACCTCTTCGTCGCATCATTCAAGAGCACATTGAAGACCGCGTTGCCGACTTCTATTTGGACAATCCACACGTTAATGAAATTGCCTTCGATACCGATGAAGACAACGAAATCGTGATTAAAGAACACAACCAGGAAGACGTCGTTTTGGATCAAGAAAATTAATAAAATCTGTGCGCGTGCAAGTGAGGCTCTAAAAAAACCCTCACTTGCACGTTTTTTACTGATTCTTTTTTTCCAACTTCTTTTCTTGGCTAATTCTCATAAAAGGTTTATAATAAATTTAGAATGTGAACAAAGTCAGGGGGCATATTATGAAATTGATCGATGTAACGAACAGCCATTCAGACCTTGTCCGCGAGCAATTATCCAATACAGATGCCTATATGGTAAAAGTATTTTCGTTAGGACAAACAACTGTTATCTATACTGTTGCCCCGACTCACGAAGACATCATCATGTTGAATCGAAATCGTCGCGTAAAGCAAAATGAAATTACTTTCGTACTCAATAAATTAATGGAATTAACCATGGATGATGTTGAAGTGATGCCTGGACACAACTTTGTCGAGTTGTCGTATATTAAAAAACAGCCAATTTAGTTTTGGTTAAAACGAAAAAGAGGTTGAGACAAAAGTCTCAGCCTCTTTCTTGTATACGAATATCTGCCTCTTAAACGTGCTCCAAAAGGCAGACCCGACGTCACTTTGTCATGATTGTTGCAGCTTTAGCTGCTTACAGATATAGTATGCGTTAGAAGTTTCGGGTCCCAACGCCTTTTGTCCTACTCTTTTGATTATAGCAGTGCAGTCAACTTCACATCTGGATATTTATCCTCAAACCAGCGCATAGCGAATTGGTTTTCGAATAGGAATACCGGTTGGTCGAAGCGGTCTCTACAGAGCAGATTCCGGCTGGAAGACATGTTTGGATTTAAGTCATCTGGCTCAATCCAACGGGCGATTTTCGTTCCCATTGGTGTCATCTCTACTTCTGAATTGTATTCATTCAGCAGACGATATTGGAACACTTCAAATTGCAATTGGCCCACTGCACCCAAGATGAATTCTTCGGTGTGGTAGGTTTTATAGAATTGAATCGCTCCTTCTTGCACCAATTGTTGGATACCTTTGTAAAAGGATTTTTGTTTCATTACGTTTTTAGGAGTTACCTTCATGAATAATTCAGGCGTAAACTGCGGCAATGCTTCGAATTGCACCGCATCTTTTCCTTCAAATAGCGTATCGCCAATTTGCAAGTTTCCAGTATCATACAGCCCAATAATATCACCCGCCACAGCGGATTCAACAGATTCTCGAGAATCTGCCATGAACTGCGTAGTATGACCTAGTTTCATCTTTTTCTTGGTTCGGCTGATGGTTACATCCATGCCTGGTTTGAATTCACCTGAACAGATGCGCAAGAAAGCAATCCGATCTCGGTGAGCAGGATTCATGTTTGCTTGAATTTTAAAAATAAATCCAGTTAGCTCTTCTTTTGAAGGCAGAATCGTTTCGCCCTCTTCTGTTTTATTTGGACCTGGGCTTGGAGCAAAGTCAACATACGCATCCAAAAAGGTATGTACACCAAAGCCGGTTAACGCTGAGCCAAAGAATACAGGCGTTAATTCACCTTCCGCAATCGCTTCTTCGGAGAATGGGTTTCCTGCTTCTTTCAGTAACAGGACATCTTCCATCGCTTGGGTGTAGATGCTGGAAGTAGTAATCGGGAAGTCCCCAACGATTTCTCCCTCTTCATTAAGCGGCAAGAAGTCATTGTCGCCATTTTGTTCCGGGTGCATCAATTCTACTCGGTTGTTGTAAATATCATAAATTCCTTGGAATGTTTTACCCATTCCCATTGGCCAGTTCATTGGGTACGCATCGATTTCCAATACTTCTTCCAATTCAGCAATCAAGTCCATCGGCTCTTGTCCGTCCCGGTCCATCTTGTTGATGAAGGTAAAAATAGGAATCCCTCTCATCCGACATACCTTAAATAGTTTCTTGGTTTGCGGCTCAATCCCTTTGGCGCTATCAATAACCATGACGGCACTGTCTACCGCCATTAACGTCCGATAGGTATCCTCAGAGAAATCCTCATGCCCTGGTGTATCTACGATGTTAATTTGGTGTCCAGCATAATCGACTTGCATAACGGAACTCGTTACCGATATTCCCCGTTGCTTTTCAATTTCCATCCAGTCAGATTTTGCAAATTTTCCTGATTTTTTCCCTTTTACCGTTCCTGCTTGGCGAATCGCACCGCCTAATAGCAAGAGCTGTTCGGTAATCGTCGTTTTCCCAGCATCCGGGTGAGAGATGATGGCAAATGTTTTACGTTTGCTTACTTTCGTTGCTAGTGTCTCTTTCATGTCTATTCCTCTCTATTGCTTTTCAATTGTTTGTGATTATGTCGTTTCATTTATGAAAACTATTTCGCTAAAGTTGCCTTTGTTATTATAGCGGAAAGTCCCTTCCTGAACAAGTATCGGACTAGAAAAACTCCGATCATCACGAAGGATGGATCGGAGTTTTGATTTCGTCTTTATGAACTTGTTTCGGTATTTCTTCCACAATCAAACGTTCTTGCTGTGGTTTTCGTTGTCCGTTTACGTATTCTACGCTTACTTTTGCAATTCGATTGCTCTCGATTTCTAAAATGGAAATGCGCATTCCTTCTTCTTCGATTCCTTGCGCTTCATCTTCTTCTGGAAAATCACCCAGCTCTGTTAACAAGTAACCAGCAATGGTGTCTACTAGAGAAGACTCAAAGTTGGTACCAAAGAAGTCATTGAAACGGTACAGCGGTGTGCCGCCATCTACTTCATAATAATTGTCGCGTTTCTTCTCGATTAACACATACGATTCATCATACTCATCTTCGATATCGCCAACAATTTCTTCTAAAATATCTTCCAATGTTACAATTCCTACCATCCCACCATACTCATCATGTAGCAAGGCCAGCTGGTTGTGACTTCTTTTTAGAACCGCCATCAACTCGTCCGTCAAAATCGTCTCCGGCACATAGAGAGGCTCGTTTAGAGTTTCTCGTAAGTCAATTTGGTCAATTGGCTTCTTCCGAGATTCCTTTAGGAGGTTCTTCAAATGTAAGACACCGATGACATCGTCTTTGTCATCATCATAAACCGGAATTCGAGTGTACGGAGAATTCAAGGCTGCTTGAATGTTTTCTAAACTATCGTCTTGAATATCGAGCATGAATGTTTCTGTACGGGGCACCATAATCTCACGCGCCATCTTGTTATCCATTGCCAGGACACCTTTTAGCATGCGAAACTCTGTCGCCTCAATCGTTCCTTCTAAAGAACTGCGCTCCAGAAGTTCTCGTACTTCTTCACGACTATAACGGTCTTGATCGTCACTGAATTTAATCGGTGTGAGTTTTTCCAATATGCGTGTAGAGAAAGAAAGCAAACGAACAAATGGTTTGAAAACCTTTTGCACGTTGGTAATGAACCCTGCGCCAGCATAGGCGATTTGTTCAGGGCGCTGTAAGGCAACTTGTTTAGGGAATAATTCACCAAACACTAATGATACATAAGACAACAGTAACGTCACAACTAAAATAGAAACTTGTTCCGCTCCTGGAATCTCACTTAATAAAGGCTCCAACTTGCTAGCAAAGGTATTGGCTGCTGATGCACTAGAAAGAAATCCAGCAAAGGTAATGGTTACTTGAATCGTTGCGAGGAAATCATCTGAGTTGTCCAATAAAGCTAATATTTTTCGTGCTTTTACGCTACCTTTTATCGCTTGATTCGCGACCTTGTTTTTATTCAATGACACGAAAGCTATCTCTGAGGCAGCAAAAAAAGCATTCAACATGGTTAAAACCACTATCAATAACAGTTGCCAAATCAGCGTCTGACTATCGGGGTCTGCGTTCATAAATCTGTGTTCTCCTTTTTATTACATCATTTTTTTAGGCTTTGTTAAAAATATTATCGCTTGTACCGCCTAAAAAGACAAGTGTTTTTCAAATAGAGGGTCTATTTAACCGAATAATAGAGAAAAGAGACGGGGATTTCTCCCAGTCTCCCGATCTCTCTTTTCAAAAATTAGTTTGCGTCTTGGAAGCTTTCTACGTCAACTTTACTAATCATGTGCTCTTGTTCCATTGCTTTTTGAGCAAGCAAGTTCAAGTAGTTCCATGGACGGTCGAAGTGTGGTTGGAAGAAGAAGTCTACCAATGCCAAGTCCTCGATTGTCATCTTACCTTGAATTGCCAATGAAAGTGTATTAGCAGATTGTGTAACGTCATACTTAGACATTACTTGTCCACCTACGATACGCAATGTGTCTTTTTCGTATACAAGTTTCATCAAGATTTTTTCGTTTGTTGGCATGAATTCTGGACGGTAGTAGTCTTCGAACAATACAGAGCGAGTTTCCAAGCCAAATGCACCCGCACTTGAATCCGTTACCCCTGTTGAACCGATGTTGTAACCGAATAGGTGCAAACCAGATGTAGATTGCGTACCACGGTATTTAACTTTTGGTTCAAAGATGTTCTTACCAACCAACAATCCCATACGAACTGCATTTGTTGCTAATGGAATGTATGCTTGTCCACCATTTGGATTGTAGTGAACTGCACAGCTGTCTCCTGCAGCAAATACATCAGGATTGCTTGTGCGCATGTATTCATCAACAATCAATGCGCCATTTGGCATCATGTCTAGTTTGCCTTTTACTAATTCTGTGCTTGGACGGAATCCTACACATAGGATAACCATTTCAGACTCATATTCACCGCCGCTTGTTACAACGGTTGTACGGTCTCCAGCTTCGTTATCAACAAAGCCTTTTACCATTTCGTTCAAACGAATGTTAACGCCTTGGTTTTTCAATTCGCCTTCCAATACGTCAGTAAATTCTGGATCCAAGTATTTGTTCAAGATACGGTCTAATCCATCAACCAAGGTTACTTCTTTATCGTCATTAGCAAAAGCTTCTACTAATTCGATTCCGATGTAGCCACCGCCGACAACTGTAATTTTTTTCTTGTCTGTTTTACGAGCAATAATTTCTTGCGCTTGGTTGTAGTTTTTACATAGAACAACGTTTTTGCTGTTAATTCCTTCGATTGGAGGAATAATTGGCCATGAACCAGTCGTCAATACTAATTTGTCATAAGAATCTTCAAAAGTTTCTCCAGACTTCATGTTTTCAACGGTTAGTTTTTTGCCATCTAAATCAATGTTCGTTACGTTGTGTTCCATGTGCACATTTGCGCCAAATGATTTTAGTTCTTCTGGGTTGGAGTAAAATAGTCCTGCTGGATCTTTCACAACCCCTCCTACATATAATGCAATCCCACATGATAGGAAAGAAACATTGTCATTACGTTCGTATACTGTAACTTCCGCACCTGGGTTTTCTGATAAAATCGTCTTCACTGCAGAGGTTCCTGCATGCGTACATCCTACTACTACGATTTTCATTATTAAAATCCTCCTGCCTTACCGTTGTTATTATTTTAACAAAATTACCTACATTAAATTTCTCAGCAACTTTGGACATATTAATTTTTGCACAAACATCTGCTTAAATATCTGCCGAATTAAATATACTCTTTCTAGAAAATAAAGCAACTAAAATGCCTCAATGTCTTAAAAATTTATAAACTGTCAGAACATTGAGACATCCCGTTCTACTTCACTATTACATCTAGAAAGTTCTTAGCTATATTAAAATAAATCAGCACACTAGTCAAATCACTGAACGTCGAGATGAATGGACCGCTCGCAACTGCTGGGTCAAATCCTAATCGATCCATTAGCATCGGAATCAAACTACCTGCTAAATTCGCTACCGTAATCGCCATTAACATGGAGAAGCCAATGATGCTGCTCAAAATCCAATTGCTCTGCCAAATCCCCACTACCACTGTAATGGTTGCTCCTGTTACCACACCAGAAATCAGTCCCGTTAACAGTTCTTGGAGAATCATCGCTCCCCAGCCTCTTTGCTCTGAGTCAGGCGAGCCGATTTTACGGACTGCAACCGCCAAGGACTGCGTGCCGGCATTACCCGCTGTTCCGGTAATCAAGGTAACAAAAACCGACAGAATTGCAGCATCAGCAATCAAACCTTCATAGTTGCTGATTAAAGTAGACGTTCCAATTCCAAGAATTAACAGCGTGATGAGCCAAGGAAGCCGTTTGGCCGCTGATCGAAACGGATTAACGGTTGATTCTTCAACGTCAACCGCCGCCAAACCGGAGTAGTCGCTTGTTGCTTCTTCATGCATAACGTCTAAAATATCGTCTACGGTGATGATTCCCAACAACACATTTTGGTCATCCACAACTGGCAGCGCAAGGAAGTCGTAATCCCGCGCCGTTCTGGCAACGTCTTCTTGATCTTCGTCCACATTTACTGTGACTATCCGGTCATTCATAATATCGAAAATCATATGATTTTCCGGCGAAACAATTAAGTCACGTAAGGACACAACCCCCAACAATTCCCCTTGAAGCCCGACTACATAAATATAGTAGATGGTTTCTGCTTCTGGAGCCTTGCTCTTCAACAATGCCATCGCGGATCGTACGGTTTGATTCGCCCGAATCGCAATAAACTCGGTAGTCATGATGGCTCCAGCAGTCTCGTCCTCATAATTAATGATTTCTCGAATGCTGGCAGCCTGCTCTGGATTCATGAGACGTAAATAACGCGGAATGCTCTCTGGTTCCAATTGTTGCAGCATGTCAACCGCATTATCCGTATACATGCTCGCTAACATGTCTGCTGCATACTGCTTGTTCATTTCTAGAATAAATTCTTCGATGGATTCAACATCTTCTTCCAAAATTTCAAACATGTCTGACATTTCTTTTGGAGAAAGGTATTGATACATCACTTGTCGCGCTTCTGGACTCAAGCTGCGGTAAATCTGCGCTTGGTCATAGAGCGGATAGGAAAGAAAATGTTCTCGGAAACGAGCCATATCCTCTTCTTGAAGAATGCGTTCGATTCGTTCCGTTTCCCGCACAATTTCGAATTCATATTGTGTGTCCAACATTTTATCTTCCCCCTTTCTTTTGCTCACTAATCCAATCTTGAAAATCGGGTGGTAGCTCCGACTCAATTTTCAGGACTTCTTTCGTAAATGGATGTAAAAAGGACAGCTCCTTACAGTGTAAGGCCTGTCGATCGATCAATGGATCCAGTCTGCCGCCATATAAGTCATCCCCTAAAAGTGGCGATCCGGCGTGAGTTAAGTGAACGCGGATTTGATGGGTTCGGCCTGTATGCAACTTCAAGCGTATTAAATCCCCTTCCGGATACTGCTCTTCAATCCAATACTCGGTTAAAGCAGGCTTGCCGTCTTCTCGCACCATACGGTTGATAATCGAGTCATCCGTTCTGCCAATCGGCGCATCAATCAATCCATGCGTCTCCGGCAAGGCATTGGTTTCTGCCAAAATGGCATAGTAAATCTTCTCGACGGTTTTAGCTCGTAATTGCTGATCCATCAAAGCATGAGTGTACGCGTTTTTGGCAAACAACATATTGCCGGTCGTGTCTCGGTCCAATCGTGTGACAATATGGATTACTTGATCTTTGTAGCCTTGACGCTGGTAGTAGCCTTTCACACGGTTGGCCATGGATAAGTTCGGCTGCTGCCTGGACGGGATAGACGCTACTCCTGCCGGCTTGTTCACAATGAGGAAATGGTCATCTTCATAGAGAATCGTAATCGGCACGTCAGAAGGTACCGTCGTCTCGTGCTCTCCTTCATCTGGTACCAGTACCTTAATAAAATCGCCCTTCTTGACCCAAGCACGTACGGTCTGCTCTTCTCCGTTGAGCCACATTTGGCCTCCATGAAACTTAACTTCTGCTAATAATCGTTTGGAAAAACCTTGGTTACGTAAAAAGGTACGCAACAGAATTTCTTGTTCCCCATCGTACTGCCATTCGTAAATCAATCAAAAAACTCCTTCAAATCATACCTATTGCCAAAACACAAACCCGATATGCGAGGCTTCTTATGATGCTTTTATGCATCATTTTGTCCTAGTATTCGGGTCTTATTCATGATTAATAATTTTTATCGTAGTCTATCACGTTTTCAGAAGGTTTTCCATTCTCAGCATAGGCGAGAAGATTTTCTTCTACCACCGGGAACAACGAATCTCGGAAATGTTCCAACGTTCCTGATATATGTGGGGAAATAAAAACTTTCTCATGTTGCCAAAGCGGACTGTCTGCTTCAAGCGGTTCATTTTCGAATACATCCAAGGCCGCATAAGCAATCGTGTCATCGTCTAACGCTTCAATTAATGCACGGCTATCAACGGAATTCCCGCGTCCTACATTAACAAACAGGACGCCTTTTTTCATTCTCCGCATCCGTTCTTGGTCGAAGTAAGAATCTGTTTCTTCTGTTCCCGGCAGAATCGTTACAATAACATCTGCTTCTCCAATTAAATCATCTGCATGGTCTTGGGTAACGACTTGGTCCACCTCAGGAACGTCTCTTCCACTGCGATTGACGCCAATCGTTTTCATCTCAAACGCAGAGGCGATGGTTGCGATTCTGCGCCCAATATTCCCAATCCCATAAATCATCATTGTCTTGCCTCTGAGTTCTTGAATCTCTTGAATAGGTGTTTTTTCATCCCATACTTGCTTCTGCTGATTTCTTTGCAAGGTTTGGAATCTGCGTGTATAAAACAGCAATGCTCCAATTACGAATTCGCTAATCGTATATTGATGAATACCGGAAGCATTCGTCAAATGGATTCCCTTTTCGGCGAACGCTTCTAAAGGAACAGAATTTACACCGGCCGAGATGACTTGTACCCATTTTAAGTTAGGCAATTTCCCAGCTTCAAATAGTTCGGTCATTTTCGGGGTCCAATGGATTACCACTTCGGTTTCTTCCCAGTTGGATGCTTGATCTGCATCGGTGTAAACCTCATAATTTGGCAACAAGGCTTCGATTTGTTTGAATTGGTGCTCTTTCCAATTTTGATTGGTTAATAATTTTGGTTTCGTCATCGATTATTCCCCTCTCTCCCAACGTGCTCGTTCATCTACAATTTGATTTTCTTTGTTTAAGACACCGATAAAAGAATTCTCTACTCGGCTCCAAAAGTGTGTGTGTCGGTAGCGGGCAAAATGCACTCGCTCCTTGGCAATTTGGTACGTTAGTTGTTCTACTTCTCGTTCTGCAAAAGTTAAGTTATCAATCGAGAGAATCAGGCCTTTTTCGTTGATCGGCTTCACTACAATCCACTCGTCTTTTGCAATCACCATCGGCGAGCTTAAGGTCCGATAAACGCGGTTGTTAACGGAAGCGAGTTCCGTCAATTGGATGGCTTCCGTTCGGGGGTGAATGACCGCTCCTCCGAGCGATTTGCTGATACCGGTCGAACCGGTTGGCGTGGCTACACAAATCCCATCACCACGGAATGTTTCAAACAGCTCCTCTTTCACATAAATATCGCAGACCATCGTTCCGTCTACCTTTTTGAGAACCGCTTCGTTCAGAGCACGGTAGCTGATGCTCTCATCTTCGTCTCGGTACTTCACTTCTAAGTCTAGTAAAGGATAGCTAACACTTTCTCCTTTGTCATGCTTCAAGCTCTCGACCAAGTCATCCAGTTCATAATCACGCCAGTCTGTATAGAAGCCTAAATGACCGGTATGGATTCCTACGAAGCGAACGTGGTCCAACAGATGACTGTACTTGTGAAAGGCAGAAAGTAACGTACCGTCACCGCCAATCGTTACAATCAAGTTTGGATGCTCATTATCCAGTACCAAGTCGCTATCTGCGATTTTTCTTAAAAACCGCTCGGCTAACTTCACGGACTCCTGCCTGTTGTTATTGACCAATGCAATCCTCATATGAGCACTCCTAATTTGTGTTTTTCTTTTTTTCCGCAAAGTACAATTGCGCTTCTTTTATTTCTTCCCGAATTGCGGACATCTCTTGATCCAATTGAAACGCGGCTTCTGCTGCCCGAATCAAACGGTTGTGCAACTCTTCTGGATATTCACCGCTATATTTATAATTGAGGGTATGGTCAATCGTTGACCAAAAATTCATTGCTAAGGTCCGGATTTGGATCTCACAAAGAATTACTTTTTCTTCTCTTGCCCGTTGGACCGGGTATTCAATCACTAAATGGTACGAGCGATAGCCGCTCTCTTTTTTATGCGTGATATAATCCCGTTCAATAATAATCGTGAAGTCATTACGCGCACGCAGCAGTTCTACTACTTCATAAATATCTTCTACAAATTGGCACATGATGCGGATACCAGCAATATCTTGAACGTCTTCTTCTAGCCGGTCTAGGGCGATGTTACGGATTTCCGCTTTTTCTAAAATACTTTCTTTGGTTTTTACTCGTCCCGTAATAAATTCGATGGGGGCATGAGAATGACTATCGCGGTATTCTCGTCTAATGCCTTTTAGTTTTACTTTTAACTCTTCTACCGCTTGTTCATATGGTGCTAAAAAAGCATGCCAATCGGTAACGAATTGATTTTCCATACTCAACACCCGTTCTTTATGATTTTCAGTACATCATTATTTTAGCACAAAGAAGGAGGTTATCGAAACATCCTACTTGCTACTATTTTGAATCAGAAACAATATTTTTGGTGAATTTTGACAAAAGCTGATATGATACATTATATGAAGGAAGGATGCGATTGCATGAGCCAACAAGTAGAAAAGGAATTCAAAAACTTATTAACGAAAGAAGAGTTTGAACGATTACTGGTTGACTTCAACTTATTGGAAGTCGAACCACTCCATCAAACCAATTTTTACTATGATTCAAAGGATGGTGCGTTGCGTGCGCTCCATATGGGGTTGCGGATCCGCCTCTATGACGACAAAGGGGAACAAACCTTAAAATCTCCAATCAGCAAAAATGAAAAACTTGAAACGACCGATGAATTAAGCTTAGAAGAAGCAACCACATTAGCAGATAATGGGAAGCTGAAGACAGATGGTTATGTAGCTGCTCTGCTGCGTAATTCAGAAATTGAGGTGGCTGACCTGGAACAAATTGGTCAGTTATCTACGATTCGCTATGAAGTTCCAGTAGAAGGCGGTGTCTTTTTCTTAGATGAAAGTTATTATCAAGACCAAAAAGATTACGAACTAGAATTCGAAGCAGAGGAATTAGAAACAGGTGCTCTTCTATTTGAACAATTCCTAGAAAGCCATCAAATTAATCACAGACATACCGCACAAAAAATTGAACGTGCCCTAAATTATCCGAACAGCTAAACAATGGTTTAACTTTTTGACGACATTTTATGTAATTTTTGTTTATTTTTGACTGAAATGTGAACATTTGTTAGAAATTGAAAGTTATTGAAAGCATCTTGTTTTACAATTGTTCCTTTTACTATGTATAATGTGTTCATAGTAAAAAGCTTCTCGGATAACCAAGGAGTTATTTTATGTTAGGCACAGTGCAATTAAAATGGACTTGTGGCGAAAAATACAGGACGTCTAGGAAGGGATTATATGAATAGACAACAGAACACACTGCGTCCTCTCTCTTCTTCACAACAAATTTATGAGTTATATTTATTTGTGAATCCGATAGGCTTAAAATGTTATAACAGTGAGCAAGAAGTTCTACGTTTCATTGAGGATGTTGAGGGTGTAAAGATTCATTTTCGATTCATTACTTTCCACAACTTTAATACCGTAACCCAATATATGAAAAGGTTAAACTTGCCAACAAATAATTTGCAACTACGTAATCAAATGTATCAAACCATATATGACGCATGCCTTGCTTACAAAGCAGCTTTGATGCAAGGGAAAAAACGCGGAAGAAAATTCTTATTGCTCTTGCAAAAGGAATTAACCAGTCACCCAATCGAGTATAGTGATGAATTGTTGACTAGGGTAGCGGAAGGTGCACGCTTAGATGTTGATATGTTTTTTGAAGACAAGGCCTCGGGTTTTGTGAAAAGTAGTTATGAAGCCGATCAACAGATTGGACAGGAAATGAACATCCTTCAAACTCCTTCTTTGGTTATTTTCGATAGTTTGAATAATCATTTTGGAGTCTTGCTAGAAGATAACATAACCTATGATTTAATTGAAGAAGCAATTGGACAGCCGCTTACTACCTTGAACACGAGTCATGACACCCAGGTTTTGAAGAAAGATAACGTTCGCATTATTGGCAAAGACTACTTAAGTATTATTAAATAAAAAGAAAGGCTAGCGATTTTTGATATGCTCCCCCCTAAAGTAGACACTTGAAAAAGTAAAACTACTTAAGGGGGAGTTTTTTTGCGTTCAAATAGGAAACATACAACCGAAGAACTGGGAAGGTATATCCAGTTCTATCTGGAAGAAGGAAAAAGTTATCGGGAATTAAAGAAGGATTATGGATTGTTGTTAGCCGAAACGACCTTCGGTCAAAACGTCCTCCGCTACCTGGAACATGGCATGTCCGGCATTCAGAGCCAGGCAAAAAATAATACTTACAGCCGAGCCTTCAAGGAAACGGTTGTCCAGGAGCACTTGCAAGAAGGAGTGACGCTCAGTCAGCTGGCGCGCAAGTATCAAATTCCCCAAGTCTCTACGGTAAGGCGTTGGGTAATCAGGTATACTGGAGGGGAAGAAATCAGGAACTACATTCCCAAACCCGAGGTGTATACGATGACAGGCAAAAAAACAACTCAAGAAGAAAGAATTGAAATCGTCAAAGACTATCTGGTCACCGGCCTATCCTATAAAGATACCGCTGAAAAGCACGGTGTGTCCTACAACAATGTCTATGCATGGGTACAGAAGTACAAGGACCACGGTCCTGCGGGCCTGGCAGACGGACGGGGCCGGGGAAAGCCGAATGCGATCCAGACCGCGGAAGAAAAGCTGCGGACGGAAAATGTGGCCTTGAAAGCGCGCAATCAGTACCTGGAAGCAGAGAACGCTGCACTAAAAAAGTTAGAAGAAATGGAAAGAGAGTTGATATTACGCAAACACGGTATGAAGCGGAGTACCAAACAATCAAGAAGCTCGAAAAAAAAGGGTTCAAAATAAGCCACCTTTGTGCTGCTTTAGAAGTGGGCCGCTCCGGCTACTACAAGTGGCTGAACCGGAAACCCACCGCGTCGGAAAAACGTCTGCGTAAGCTGATGGGACTGATTCTTCAGGTCTATGAAGAGCACAGGGGGATTTACGGCTACCGCCGCATCACCATCTATCTCAACCATTTCCTGGGCGCGAAAGTGAACCATAAGCTTGTGTACCGCTTGATGAAACTGGCGGGCTTGAAGGCCGTTATCCGCCGGAAACGCTATGCCTATAAACTGCACAAGCCAGCACATGTGGCAGAGAACATCCTGAACCGGGAATTCCGAAAGGCCTACCAGCCGATGACAGTGCTGTTGACCGATGTCACGGAATTCAAGTACGGGCAGCAATCCAAAGCTTATCTCAGCGCGATTTTGGATTATGGGGAAAATAAAATTGTGGCCTATCAACTGTCGAAGGCGAACAACAACGCCTTGGTCCGAGATACCGTCAGCCAAATCAAGGACCAGCTTATCCCAAGCAAAACGCTGCTGCACAGTGACCGCGGGTTCCAGTATACCTCGCATGGCTTCAAAAAATTCGTGGCAGAAAACCGCCTCATCCAGAGCATGTCCCGAGTGGGCAAATGCATCGACAACGGGCCGATGGAGAACTTCTGGGGAATCATCAAAGAGGAGATGTACCGCCTCAAGACCTATCAGAGTTTTGAGGAACTGGAGCAGGATATTAAACAATACATTGCTTTTTATAACACCCGACGGGTGACCTTGAAGATGGGCTTGGGGATTCCAGCTTAAAAAATATGATGCTAGTAGATATAATTTTAGGAAATCCCGCAGGCCGGTGTGGTTGCTTGTGGCCGTGTCAAGGATGCGATGCGAAATACGCCCCGTTGGCGCTTCAGCGCGTACGGGGCGTATGAGGCTCGCAAGCCCGGAGACCTTGGCTCCGGGCGGTCCCACGGCAATACACAAGCAAACACGCAGGCCGGAGGGCATTTCCTTCGCCAACACCCAATACGGGGGCAATTAAAAATGCCATGCACAACAAACGTTATACATGGCATAAACTATTTTGTTTTTTTACCTGTCTACTTGACAGGGGGCAGTTCATTTTTATCGCTAGCCTTTCTTTTCTTCTTTAGGATTGGCTATCTTCAATCAATTTTTCTAATTCATCGAGACGGCTTTCGAAAACTTTCATCGCATCTTCAATGTAGGTAGCTTCTGTCATATCTACGCCGGCTTTTTTCATTACTTCAATCGGATAAGCACTGCTGCCTGATTTCAGGTATGTTAGATATTTTTCTAAAGCATTTTCTTCACCATCTAAAATGCGTTGTGCTAACGCTGTTGCTGCAGAGAAACCAGTTGCGTATTGATATACGTAGTAGTTGTAGTAGAAATGCGGAATTCTGGTCCATTCTAAGGCAATTTCTGGATCTCTTTCTACAGCCGGTCCATAATACTTCGCATTCAAGTCGCCATAGTAGTCTGTCAATAATTCTTGCGTTAACGGAATTCCTTCTTGTGCTTTTTGGTGAATGAAGTGTTCAAATTCAGCAAACTGCGTTTGACGGAAAATGGTTCCTTTGAACCCATCTAAATAGTGGTTCAGGATGAAGATTCGTACGTTTGGATCTGTTTGTGTTTTCAACAAGTAGTCCGTTAAAATATTTTCGTTCGTAGTAGAAGCAATTTCTGCCAAGAAAATAGAATAATCGCCGTATGCATACGGTTGATTGTTACGGGTAAAGTAACTGTGGACACTGTGTCCTAATTCATGAACCAAGGTATAGAAATGATTCAAGGAATCTTGCCAGTTCATCAAGATATACGGGTTTGTGTCATAAGCACCTGATGAGTAAGCACCACTTCTCTTGCCTTCATTCTCGTGCCAATCCACCCAGCGGTTCTCAAATGCTTCTTTCAAAATTGTTTGGTACTCTTCGCCTAATGGTTGAAGAGCTTTTAGTGTTTCTGCTGTTGCTTCTTCGATGGTATATTCAATAGGAGCTTTCCCGGTTAATGGTGTATACATATCGTACATATGCAAGGTATCCACATTCAATAACTTTTTGCGAAGCTCTACATAGCGGTGAAGGAGCGGCAAGTTTTTGTTCACTACATCTAGCAACGTATCGTATACGCTCTCTGGAATATGGTTATTCGCCAGAGAAGCAGCACGTGCAGAAGGGAAATTCCGGACTTTCGCTTGGTAGTTATGCGCCTTTACGTGCGTTCCCAAGGTAGTCGCAAATGTATTTTTCAAACCTTCATATGTTTTGTATAACGTTTTGAAAGCTTCTTCGCGTACTTCGCGGTTGGTACTTTCCATTAGTTTCCCAAATAGTCCATGAGACAACTTCACTTCATTGCCCTCTTCGTCTTTTACAGTTGGGAACTCGATATCCGCGTTATTTAAAACGGAGAAGGTACGGCTCGCACTAGAGAAAATTTCGGACGCTCCGGCTAATAATTCTTCTTCTCGTGCACTTAACACGTGCTCACGTTGTGAAGTCAAATCATCCAGCATGTGACGGTAAGGAGCTAACCCTTCGTTTTCATTCAAGTATGCTTCTAATGTTTCTTCTTCCATTTCTAATACTTCTGGGTTAAACCAAGAACTTGCTTCCCCTAACTGGGTTAGTACCGCTATCGCTTTGTCATGCAAAGTCTGATACGTGCTATTTGCTGTATCTTGGTCATTTTTCAAATGAGAGTACACGTATGCGCGCTCTGCCTTTTGATTTACTTCTAGAATGGTTTCGATTCCCTTTAATAGGGCATCGCTGCTTGTTCCTAGAGTTCCTTGCAGTCCTTTTACTTCTTCAGCTAAGGCACTGATTTCTTTTAATTCTGTTTCAAACGCTTCGTCTGATGTATAAATAACGCTTAGATCCCACGTCATTTCAACCGGAACTTCGTCACGCTTCGGTAATTGCTTTACTTCGGCCATTCGTGTTGCCTCCTCAATCAATTTTAATAATACCTATTGAATATCTTATCATAATCTCATCATTTTAGAAGAAAAGAGAACCAATTGTTTAGAAAATTTTTAGTACTTGCCATACTTCGGGAGCGATTTGCTGCAACCGCCCTCTTTTTTCCAATTCCTGTACGAAATCAAAGAGCGGTTTAGACTTCACATCTTCCGCTACAAACAACATGGGCGAAGAAAACATTGATCCAGCATATTGGGCAACTTCCTTTCCCTCTATCACTCCTTCTCTTCCCTCCAACCATCTCAAAAAATGATACTTCCAAATATAAGTCGGGCCGGCATCGGGTATTGACTTCGTAGGAACGGTAAATAACCAATCCGGTAAAGTTTGAAGAGGCTGCTTTGCGAGGTACAGTTCTTCCAAGAAGAGCCGGTGCCGCTCGTCCCGCCGTTGAAGAAGAGTCATTCGTTTACTCATTGCCATGAAGTCGTACGCTCGCGTTGGGACCGGATAACGCCCTCGTCCTTCATATGAATTTTTCATCTGCTCAAAAGTAAGAGAACTTAACCTTCGGGTACTTTTGAGGCTGATTAACCGGTTTCTTCTATTAAAATGGATGTGCTGATAAGAACATAACTCATCCCGCATACTATCGAAGGTCAGGAACCCATATCCTGCCTCCTTGCCATAATGAAAGAACCGACTCTGCTTCTCCATTAAGGTATCTTTCAGCTCATACTCCTTTCCGCACAACCAAATCACTTCATACCCCGCCTTCAAATACCCGTTTGTTCGCTCTACCAATCGTTCCGTTTGAATGGGACTGCATTGATACTCAAGAGCAATATTCCCTCCTACCAATAAGTCGGGCCGTTGTTTCAGCTCCGGCAGCCAAGCTTCCATTTCTACTTCTATTCCTTGGTCGACTAGCCACTGGAATAATTGTTGCTTCCCTAACAAATGAGCCTGCGTTTCTCCTTCTGAAAATTGATGGCATTCGGCATGTGCATAATGACAGAAGTGAGCCAGCTTCCTTCCCCCTTTCTTCAAAAACACTGGTTCCTTGCATCCAGGACACTGCACAGGACCTGTTTCCCATTCCTCCGCACTAATGCGCTGGCGTTCTTTTGTTTCTGCATAAAACATAAAAAATCCCCTCCTACATATAAATATGCAAGGAAAAGGGATTTCCGTTTTAATTATGCTAAATATTTTCGTAGAGCAGCAGCGATTTCCTCATACTCACCATCTGACAAGGTTGTTTGACCAGGATTCATCGCAAAAGGTGCATTCCATTCAAATTCATCTTGATACTTCGGTACCAGGTGGAAATGTAAGTGATGTCCTGTATCGCCGTATGCACCGTAGTTTACTTTATCAGGATGGAAAGCTTGATGTTGGGCGTTGGCTACTTTCGCTATATCACTGAAGAACCCATTTCGCTCTTCTTCCGTTAATTCGGTCAGTTCACTTACATGGTGCTTGGAAGCTACAATAACACGACCACGATGGCTCTGTTCCTTGAACACGTAAACCTTGCTATACGCTCGTTCTGCAGCAGGATACCCAAACGCTGCAAGCAGGTCTCCCTCTACAAAGTATGCACAATTCTCATTCTTCATTTTGACCACTCTCTTTCCTTCGAATACTGTATGATAGCATAAAAAATAGACTCCTACCGTTTCCAGTAGAAGTCTCTTGAAATTTATTTGAAATAGCGTTTGGCTGTTGCTAGCGCATCGTCTGTCATGATGATTTTTCCGTACTCACCTAATACTTCTGTTGAAATATCAGATTCTTCACCAAATTCTAGCGCAATGGTTATTTCGGTATCTAGGTTGGTTTCTACCATATCATCGATAAAGAATACAATCGATAAATAATAATGGTCTTCATAGTGATAAAGAGTGGATAGGCCGCTCTCAAGGTGAAAACGGTGAGCCGCTTCAACAAAATCCTCGAAGTCTTTGAATTGAATCAACACTTCCAACATCCCTAATTCTTCGTCGAAGTGACGAGTCTCTTTAGGTTCGTCTGCCTCATCAATATGACTTTTGATGTAGTCCATGACGTGCTCTGCAGGATTTAGATCTAAATCATAGGAATCGAAGACATCATCGTCCCCTTTACTAATGAACAATTCTAGGCCGTTCCCATTGGGTAGTACTTGGAAAGTTATTGCATCTGATTCATGAAACTGATTATCAACGTCTACTTCCTCTAAAATACTATAGAAAAAGCTTTCAATTTGCTTCTGATTGCCCAATAAATCCAAGAATGTGATGCCACGTTCTTCTAGATCCGCATTTTCAATCAAGACGCGAATTGTGTTTTCGTTAATGTTTTCCATTTCCATGATGCTACACCTCTTTTCTCTTTCCTTGCTCCCTATCTATATTGTATCGGATGCGATCTAAATATAAAAGTAAAAAAACTCAGGCTGTGGACGACAACGAGCGACGAAGAAAATAGTCCTCTTTCTTCTTTCGCATGTCTTACTATTATACTAGAATGGACGATAAAATTCAATCCAGATAAAAGAAGGAGAAAGGGAACCATTCTCTCCCCTTTCTCCTTCTCTATCAATTCTCTGATTTCATTGATTCTTCTTAATCTTTCAAATCAATCAATGTTGTTTTCTTAATGTCTTCAATCGTTTGTGTACCAGCTAGTTGCATAACGCGCTTCAAGTCATTCTCAAAGTATTCCAAGACAGAACGCACGCCCTTCCAGCCACCTAATGCTAAACCGTACAATACCGGACGACCAACTACAATAATGTCTGCACCGCTAGCGATTGCCTTAAAGATATGTTCTCCACGGCGCACACCACTGTCAAATACGATTGGCACACGGCCAGCTACTGCTTTTGAGATGCTCTCTAACATATCAAACGATGCAGGTGCTCCGTCTAATTGACGACCACCGTGGTTGGAAACCCACACACCGTCAGCACCAGCACCGATTGCTAATACAGCATCTTCTGGTGATTGGATTCCTTTAACAAAAACAGGTAGTCCAGAGTAGTCTTTCAAGAACTTCACGTCACGTGGACTAATTTTTTGCTTCGATTGTGCGTAAATGTTGTTCAAGGACATGTTTTTACCAGAACCAGTCAAGTAACGAGATACAATCGGCATGCCGAATGGATACACGAACTTATTGCGGATGTCGGTTTCGCGGTTTCCGCTTAACGTTGCATCTGCTGTTAAAATGATGGCTGTTGCGCCGTCTGCCTTTGCTTCATCGATAATGTTTCGGTTGAAGTCGTCATCTTTACTCATGTAAATTTGGAACCAACGTGGGCTGCCGTTTAGTCCTTCTTCGATTTCTTCAAACTTCGCTCCAGAATAAGCACTGATTGACATGATGGTTCCGAATTCAGAAACCCCTTTTGCTGTTCCTGCTTCTTTTGTTGCATGTGCCAAACCATGTGCCGCAATAGGAGCCATGATGAAAGGTACTTTGATGTCGTGGCCTAAAATAGAAGTAGAAAGATCTGGATTTTCCACGTCAGCTAGAACACGAGGCAAAATGCCTTTGTGGTTCCAAGCTTTTGTATTTTGGCGCAAGGTGTATTCATCACCTGAGCCACCGGAAATGTAACCAAATCCGCCTGCTGGCATTACTTCACGCGCACGGTCCTCTAATTCATATGTATTTACCACGTCAATATCTTGTACCACTGTTGGTGCATCATAAGTAATTGTTTGTTCCATTGTCATATTGATAACCTCCGCATGTTTTATGATTTTATATTATTAACCAAAAATAAGATGAATCAGTGGCTCTGCAAGTGGAGCCAAAGTAACAACAACAATCCCGGTCACTACAATCGACAGACCTGACATTGCTCCTTGTACATCTCCTAGTTCAATTGCTTTCGCTGTTCCCATTGCATGGGCACTTGAACCAAGCGCAACACCTTGAGCAACCGGATCATGTATTTTCATGATACGGAACAAGGTTGGTGCAATTACGGAACCGATGATACCGGTGAAAACCACTACGGCAACCGTAAGTGATACGATACCGCCTAAGGATTCAGAAACGCCGACAGCAATTGCGGTAGTAATCGATTTAGGGAATAAGGTGGCTGCCATTTGCTCATCAAAGGAGAACAAAATGCCAAGTCCAATAATCATTACCGTATGCAGGACTACCCCAGAAATAATTCCAGTTAAAATGGCACCGTAATATTTCTTCAAGTAGATAAAGTTTTTCTCTAATTTAATCGCTAGCGCGACTGTTGCTGGTGTCACGAACATCCCGATGAGTTGTCCGCCAGACTGATACGTTTCGTAAGGAATGTTCGTCAGAAGCAATAATACAATGATTCCGACAATTGAAAATAATAACGGGTTAAATAGAGGGGTCGCCCACTTCTTCTGTAACTGCGCTGCTCCCAAAAAGAAAGTACCTGTCAGGACAATCCATAAGAATGGACTTTCGATTAATGTATCAAACATGCGTATCCATCCCTTCTGAAACAGCACCATCATTCTTTCGTTCTGCACGTTGTTTAACGAATTGAACGAGCTTTCCAACAAATGCCATCATGATTGTGGTCGTTACCAACATGATCACCAGTAATTGCACCCACACTTGACCTAACACATCAAAGTTTGTCATTAAGCCAACTCCTGCTGGAACAAAAAAGATTGCCATATTGTCCGTCAGCCATGTTCCAACCTCATCCACTTGCTCCATCTTGATCCATTTGAAATGGAGAGCAAAGAAGAGAAGCACCATCCCTATTACACTACCTGGAATGGCTACGATTTCAGCTATTGCTGTTGAAACGATTTCTCCTAACAAGGCAAATAGGAAGATCCAAAATAATTGTTTTATAATTCTCACAGATACCCTCCTCTTAAAAGAGTAATTTCATTTATTGAATGCACTGATTGAAAGCGATTTATCAACAACACTATCCTAACATAGAATCTTGCCTGTGTCTCATATCGCTTTTTTATGGTATCATAAGTATTATTTATGAAATGCCGCATTGTTATACATATCGCTTATGTGTAGTTATTCACATATCAGACACATTTCAATCAGGAGGAGAATCTCATTGAACTTACAGGACTTGGCTTACTTCACTCACTTAGCCGAGAGCTTAAACTTTACTGCGACTGCTGAGCACTTTTATGTTTCTCAGCCTTCTATTTCAATGGCTCTTAAGCGGCTAGAAACAGAACTGGATACGCCTCTCTTTGATCGAAGGAAGACGCTGAAGAAAATGCGCCTCACCCCTGCTGGATCGATGCTATATAAAAGTTCGAAAGAAATTTTAACAATTTTAGATCAGACCCAACAACGAATCCAAGACCTGCAGCAGGAAAATGTCTACTACGGTTTCTTGCCGACGATTGGCGGTTACTTTTTACCGAAGATTTTGCCCAAACTGAACCGTTTTACGAAGTCCTTGAAGCTGATTGAAGAAGAAAGTTCCGATGTGATGTTGAAACTCGTCCAGCAAGGAAAAGTTCCGATTGCTATCCTTGGACACGATACCCCTTATATTATGGATAATAAGATGAAACAAATTCGCTTATTGGAACAAGAAATTGCTCTCTGGGTCTCAAAGAGCCACCCTCTCGCCGGCAAGGAATTTGTTACTGCTAAGGAAATTCAGGAAGAAGTACTGATTTCCTTGTCTGAAGGCTATACCCACCAACGTATTTTTGAAAAATGGGGACAAAGCTTAGGTATTAAAGAACCGAATATTGTTTATGCAAAGGAAATTAAGACCGTACAATCCATTGCTGCATCCACACAAATGGTGGCGTTTATGTCAGATATATTGCTTGGAGAACGTACCGATTTAGTCCGGGTACCCATTCAAAAGCCGCCAAAATTTTATGTTAGCTTAATTATCAACACCGAAATAGAGAACAATTATATCCAACAGGAGTTTCACGATGCCATCATCGATGTGATTACCAAAGATTTCCTGTAAAGCTTCTTGAACGCAAAAAACATGCCCGGAAATCGGACATGTTTTTTTATTTTGTATGTATTCTTAATAAAAGTTCGCAAGTTCTTGCGCTTTTCTCAATTCAATAGCGCGCACTTCTCTTGGCAAGAAACGACGAATTTCATCTTCGTTATATCCAACTTGTAATCGTTTATCATCAAGAATGATTGGACGGCGCAATAAGCCTGGGTTATCTTGGATTAGTTTGAATAATGTATTCAAAGGTAAATCGTCGAGATCCACATTCATTTCTTGAAAAGCTTTTGAACGAGTAGATATAATTTCTTCTGTGCCTTCTTCTGTCATTTTCAAGATCCCTTTGATCTCTACTTCTGATAGAGGTTCTGAAAAAATATTACGCTCCGTATAAGCAATATCATGTTCTTCCAACCACGCTCGCGCTTTACGACAGGATGTACAACTTGGTGAAGTGTATAGAGTTACCATAGATGAATCTCCCCTTTCCTATAAGCAATCGTCTATTATGAAAACCAATTTGCTTTACAAGACTTATTATAACCCAGGTTTAAAAGAATTGCTAGCGTATTCAAAAAAAAAATTACACTTTTTGTCAAAAGTCGTTCATAATTAAAAGTTATTTCGCCACATTTAATGGTCTAAATGTTGATTTAATAATGTTTTTAGATACCTTTATTATTTTCAATTTATAATGATTACAATCTAACTTTTTTGCCTCTCTTCACCCCCTCTCCCAAAAATCAGTGTTAATTCCGCCTAAATACGCTATAATAGAAAAGTAAAAATAGGAGAGTGATTTGGATTGAAGAAGAAAGTATTTTCTGGCGTACAACCAAGCGGGATTCCTACTATCGGAAATTATATCGGAGCGATGAAAAATTTCGTAACCTTGCAAGATGAATATGAATGCACCTACTGCATCGTAAATCAGCACGCAATCACCGTTCCCCAAGATCCCCAAGAATTAAAAGAAAGAACAAGAGGACTGGCTGCTTTGTACTTAGCCTGTGGCCTCGACCCAAAAAAATCAATTATTTTCGTGCAATCTGAAGTGCCGGCACATGCTCAGGCGGCTTGGATCGTTCAATGCAACACCTACATCGGTGAATTGGAGCGAATGACCCAATACAAAGATAAATCTGCGAAGCAAGAAGCCGTGACAGCTGGATTGTTAACGTACCCACCTCTCATGGTCGCAGATATTATTCTCTACCATAGTGCCCTTGTTCCGGTTGGGGAGGACCAAAAACAACATCTGGAATTAACACGCGATTTTGTTCAACGCTTCAATAACCGTTATTCCAAAAAGAAACCATTATTGGTTATGCCGGAGCCTTATATTCCAAAAGAAGGCGCGCGCATTATGAGCCTGCAAGACCCAACTAGCAAGATGAGTAAATCCGACACAAACCAAAAAGGATTTATTTCCATGTTGGATACACCTGCAGCTATTCGTAAGAAAATTAAGAGTGCCCAAACGGACTCCAGCGGCAAGATTGAATATGACAAGGAAAACAAACCTGGTATTTCAAACTTGTTAACAATTTTCTCCGCATGTACCGGTCGTTCCATCAAAGAATTGGAAATCGAGTTTGCAGACAGCGGCTATGGAGCCTTCAAAGAACAACTAGCAGATGCAGTCATTGCGGAGCTAGAACCGATTCAAAACCGTTATTACGAGCTACTGGAATCGGATGAATTGGATGAAGTACTAACAGATGGTGCTAAACGAGCAGCTGTCATCGCAAATGAAACATTAGCGAAAATGGAAGCAGCAATGGGTTTAGGTAGATAAAGATTGTATGGAAAAGCCACTCATTTCTCTTTTGAGAAATTGGTGGCTTTTTCGATAGTGAAGTGGAGTTTAGGACCTGTTAAGAAAAGTAGATTGGAATGTTCGCGTTGCTCCTCATTGGCTCTGGAGCGTTCGTAGCAGCCCAGGATGTATTGGGCACTGAGTCAATGAAATAAAAAATGGTTCACATCATCCTATGCCGGATGGCGTGAACCATTTTTGGTTTATTCCTCGCGGAAGATTCCTTCAACGAGTTCTTCTGCTGTAACATTCCCAAAGTATTTCTTCAAATCTAATTCAGCGAATGCAGCAGTTAGTTCTTCTTTGTTATACTTGGTGCCTACTAATGCTTCTTCTACATCAGAAATTTCGCCAAGACCGAAGAAGTCACCGTAAATTTTCGCTTGGGCAATTTTCCCACTAGCAATATTAAAATGGAAATCAATGGAACCGATTGGATAACGACGGCGAATTTGAATTTCAAATTTTGGTGAGTGACCATAATTCCAATCCCAATTTCCGAAATATTCATCACGAATTTCATAGACGCGTTTCCAGTCTTCTTCTGTTAGGTGATATTCTTTTACGTCTTCACGTTTTTCCACATCAAAAATATGCAACAGCATGAGATCACGGAATTCTTCTGTAGTTAAGTTTTGGTATTTTTCGTCGAGGAACGGTTTGATATTGGTAACGCGGCTGCGAATCGACTTGATTCCTTTTGATTCAATCTTGTCCTTACGCGGTTTCAAGGCACCTGTTACAGCATGCAAATCTGAATCAAATAAAATTGTTCCATGGGCAGTCATACGTCCATTTGTCGCATACATTGCATTTCCGGAGAATTTCTTCTCACCGATTGTAAGGTCATTTCTTCCTTTCAACGCTGCATCTTTCACGCCCATTTTGTGCAGGAATTCAATAACCGGTTCTGTAAATTTTGAAAAGTCACGGAACGAGTTGCCATCATCTTCCGTGATGAAACAGAAGGAAAAGTTCCCAAGGTCATGATACACGGCTCCGCCACCGGACATCCGCCGCACCACATGAATATTATTTTCTTCCACGTACGTTTGATTGATTTCTTCAATCGTATTTTGATTTACCCCAATAATAATAGACGGTTCATTAATGTAGAAAAGTAAAGTCGGTTCATCAAGTACTTTTTCTTTCAACAAAAAGATTTCTAAAGCGATGTTTACACTCGGATCAAAATGGTTTTCATTATCAACAAAATACATCGTTTACGTTCTTCCCTTCTATACGGTAATGGTTGGTCGTACTAGATTTGAATGATCTGGTCTTTTTCTGCTAAAGCGACTCGAACATTTGGCGCAGCTGCCTTCGCTTCTAAAAGAAGCTTCTGCCAGTCTCCGTTCGGTGGCAAATGGGTCAGGATCAACTCATTCACTTGTGCTTTTTCGGCGATTTCTCCTACTTCTTGAGAAGTCATATGTGCATGGTGTCCTTCTTGTCCGCAGTATAAGTTCGCATCTGCCAAGAATAGATCCGCGTCTTTTGTAAAGGAAATGAAGTCCTCCAGATACCCAGAATCTCCTGTAAAGACGAACTTCTTTTTCGTTTCCTTCTCGGTAATCGCTAATGCGTAGCATGGAACAGGATGAATGGTCTTTAAGAAATCAATTTGGAACGGTCCTATTTCAATCGGTTGATCACCCGTATAATCGATTCCCTGACTCGCCCCTTCGTTATCGCGCAACGGATGCAAGGACGACTCAGCATGACCATAAATAGGCAAGATTCTCTTTTCTTTCCCATCTGTTCTTTGCTTCAGCAAGAAAACATGCTGCAAAACGCCTAAATCAGCGATATGATCTGGATGATAATGCGTCAAAATGACAGCGTCCACATCTAACGGATCCATGTGCTTCTCTAGCGTTAAGACAGCTTGGCTCCCTACATCAATTAGCAAACGAAAATCTCCTGCTGTCAACAAGTAAGAAGTCGTGCCAATCCCGTTCGATGGATAACCACCCATAAAGCCTAAAATCGTTAATTCCATTCCTTTACCTCCTTTATCATGGTTCTAGCTTATTATACCATGTGCTACCGAAAGCGAGGACTTAGAAGAAAAAGTAATACAGATTTCAAAAACTGTTACGACTTCGTTCAATTCTTTTTTAGTATATCATTCTTTCTACCTTTTGCTTTAAAAACGTCGATTGTAAAATTAAGCTAGACAAATAAATAAGCCATTCGTGGTACACTCAAAATGTAATTCCGCCAAAGAATACATAGGAGTGATCACGAATGACCTACACCCATCTTAACACGGATGAACTGGTGATGATAGAAGCTTATTACCATCAAAACATCGCAGTTACGACAATATCCGGCCGGTTAAAACGTTCCAGAATGACGATCTACAATGTCATAAACTTTTTGAAAGAAGGCCATACGGCCTTGGAATATTACCAACAATACAAGCAAAACAAGCAGCGTTGCGGAAGGCGCAAGGTTGTCCTGCCCGAGGAACAACAGGTCTACATCACTGAAAAAGTCGCACAG
>NZ_JARBEA010000050.1 GCF_028863945.1 Jeotgalibaca caeni
GGTTCGTGCGCCCAAAAATAGGGTTCATACGCCAATTTTCCTAATGTGAAGCCAAATCAGCTTGCGCATTTAGAAAAACTAATGGCAATTCCGAAAACTGGAATGCTTCATCGTTGAAAAAACATTTTTTCAAGAAAATTTTAGGAGTATGAATAATTCAGGTTATTTTTGCATTGTTTTCCATTGTCTGGCACACTGGTGATAGATTATTATTCAGGAAGCGGGGATGGAAGATGCCAGTAAAGGGGATAGTTGCAGTCGGCAGTGCGTTTCTATTGGCAGGTTGTCTGAATTCTGAGCCGGAGGAAGTTGTTACCGACCAAGAGGGACCTTCAACGGGTGCTGTTATGAGTGAAGAGATGGAGTCTTCGGGAATCGGCCTTGAAACTCAAGTGAAACAGTATGATGTAACGATAACGGGAAAAGCACAAACAGAAGAAGACCAGCCGTTGACCATCGAATTTGAACTGTCCGGAACAATCGACAATAGCGAAGATGATTTTGAACTAAATGGGAATCTTGTAATCGAAAATCAAACTGAGGAAAGTCAGACGATCCAACTTTTCGAGCCTGTCTTGAGTGAATCTGAGGATAAGTATGAAAGAGAAATTGCACCTTCTGAACGGTACCAAGCTGAATGGAACGTCCTAGGGGAAGAGATGGATGGCGCCACATATGTTTTTTCAACGGGAGAGGAACAAAATACCGATCAAATCAGTGCCTATAATCAGTCGCATTTTTCCGAAAGGATTGCCCATTCTTTCCAGGCGTTGGGAGAGGATGCAGGGATTGAGGAAAAAGACGAGCAGGAGTCGGCAATTCATTACACAGGAGAGGTGAATGACCAACTGGATGAAATTCTCTCTGTGTATTGGTTTGATCCCTATCGGGTTTTAGAAAAAGAAGTGGATGAGGAAGGCCCGATGACGTTTGAATTAGTGGTAGATAAGGAAACGAAGTTAGCCGAGAAGCTGACGATTACAAATGAACCGGATGTATTTGTGATTGAATTTAGTAATATCGAGGAATAGCAAGCTGAAAAGCCAAGAGAGAACTCTTACCGGAGTTCCTTCCTGGCTTATTTGTATGTTTAACTAGGGTATGATTCATAACCGAGTAAGTACAAGTTCCAATATGCTTGTTAGTTGATTAAAGAGCGTTATTCCAGTATGGTTGCAGTAAAAAGAGGTGTTCAACATGCCATTTAATTATGACCTCGACTTCGAGCAGATAGATTTCCGTGAGCAGCCGGAGTTGTACCGAGTTGGAAGAGGAGAACAGGGTGTTTTGTTGGTGGAGCCGTATAAGAGTGAAATTCTTCCGCACTGGCGTTTCAAAACACCGGAAATCGCTAAAGAATCATCTGAAAAAATTTATCAGATGTATCTGGATTACAAAGAGGCAGGAGACTTTGTTGGGATGGATATGGCTCGGAAGTTTCTTCAAATGGGATATACGAGGTCTCGGCGCTACGCTAACTACAGGGGCGGTCGTAAGTATGATGAGAACGGTGAAAGAAAAGAAAGAAAAATAGATGACCAAAAAGCTGAATCAGCTGCCATCTTCGAAGAAAAATGGAAAATTGTACGGGAAGATGAGGACTACTTGAAATTGAAAAAAGAGCATCAGAAAAAATATGGTTGAAAAGATAGGGATATCAAGGTTTGGAGAGACTTTGATATCCCTATTTTTCATTTCCCTCATGAAAAAGATTCGGATCTGAATGAGGGTACTGAACGGCAATGCGATTTTCTGGTTTAACGTCGAACAAGTAGAGTGTAAGGAGAAAGATCCACTCCAATGGTTTCATGATGAAGTAAATAATATCTGCCAGATAGGGAGACTTTATATGTCTGGCAATCGGATAACCGAGCTGGTCATAGGTTTTCCTTACTACGCGGTGAAACCGAGGAAGCCGTTCTTCAAGCAACTGTTCGAAGGCATTCGCGATACTTAATTGCCGATTGACGATGACTTCATGTCCGTGTCGTTTTCCGGTCCGGATCGGTTTAACAATTTTTTGATGACCGCCAGCTGCAACGGTGCACAAGTAATGCTCATCTTTGATAATGTTTTGCGGCGCAATTTTTTGCGACATATTCCAGTCGGCAGTTTCTGTCCAGGCTTTTATAAAGCGATCCGGTTCTTGGCCAAAGAGTAACAGCACCGCCACAATGATGCCAAGTAAAGGGATCGCCGCAAGAAAAGCCAGCCACGGCCAGTTGGCAGTGTTTTGTAACAAGCGTAGTAAGGGTTTCTGCGTGTCAGAGGGTATGCCAACTTGTTGTTGCACGACATCCCTGATGGTTCGAATGGCAATCAAGATACAATTAAACGGAAGCAAACTGAGCAGCACCATCCTGAAGTCAAACAGATTAAGTATTTGAATGCACCACAATGACGCTAGCGGGATACCAAGGTACAAGGCAGACATGCATAACACCGCAAACAAAGGCGGCAGCTTTTGAAGAGGAATGAAGCGAAGGATGAAATAACCAAAAGTAGCGACTAAAGCAATGCCACCAATGGTTAAGAAGGAGTCAGTAGCGATAGGAGAATGCAGTTGGTTATTATATAGCTGCACATGCCAGTCTTCGAGAAGAATCGTACTGAAGGATAAATAGATAATAGAAAAGAATGCACCAACCATAAGTGCTGCGATTTCCCATCGTTTTATAGCTCTTTTTAGCGTATCAGATTTGGGTTTAGTGAAGAGGAAAATGATATTTTCAATGGTTAATACTACCGGCAAGATAAAGGATGTAGCGAAAAACATGACCGAGCCAACTATTTCAAAACTAAAATCAGACGGGTTTTGCATGGTGCTGATAACACTACTGAGTAAGCCTGCTAGTAAAGAAGAAAAAAACGAGACGAGCATGGTAAATAGTATCGGTGACCGGTAAAAATACTGGACGGATTTCTTGAAGAAAAGGTTCATCTCGACACACCCCTTAAGTGATTCATCATTGTTTTCATTATAGACAAGAAGCATTAACTTTTTATAAAGATTCCTGAAAGAAACTACAAAGAATGACCTCGATGACCGAACAATGGGAGACAAAAAGACAAGTTCGTAAAAGGAAATGGCGCTTTTACGAACTTGTATCTGTCTTTTCATTATGAACTTTTCGGTTCCAATTTGCATCGTCTTGCAACATCTTTCGAACCACACCGTATAAATCCGGGAAGATTTTCTCCGCTGAATAGTGGAGGGAGTCTAAATAAAGATAAAGGTCGGCAATCATGCTGGAATCGAGAATGATTTTGTGTAGGAACGGTCCAGCAGGGGGGGCCTCATCGGAAAAGTAGTCTTCGAGGCGTTCATCTAACGGTTTCTTATTTACAAGTGTTGAATTCATTTCACCTAATGGCGGAATACTGTCAACGACATTCTTTTCCTGTAATAGATTCTTCGTCTCCAAGTAACTGAGGACGCCTCCTTGGGCATGGGCGTTGCGGTTATAAAAGCGCAGCGGTCGGACGAAGCGCATTGGGAAATCCGTTTTTTGTAAGGCAGCAGAGCGCAAGGCATAAATTGCCATCCCGTCTTCCCGTTTGTATTCAGGCCACTTCAAGGCGCTGGAACAGGCAAAGTAGAGCGCCGTATAAATGTTATCGGACCAATCGAGCATGCGGGTAGGCAATGAGTAATGCCTGGCTAAGCTGAATAATTCCAGTAACTCATTCGGTAACCAAGCATCATCTTGAAAGTGATAGTGATCAGAGAAGGTTAGAATACTTGGTTGGAAGGCTGTAATGGTTGGCAAGTCGATGGCAGCATTATTAGCAAGCCGGAAGAAATTGAGCAATGTCTTCAGCTCAATCCATTGATAGGTTTCTTCCAATTGATAGTAGTCGGAATCCAAAGGGGGCAAACGCAAGGAGCGGTACAAGGATTCAACCGATATTGATTGGATTCCTCACCACGGAATAAATACTGCTCTTCCTTAGCGAAAAATTCTTTTTTAACACCAGCAGGAGATAGAAAATCGTGCAAGTCATGAATGGTTTTCAATTCAATCGTTTCAATCACGCTCATTTAGTTCCCTCCTTTCATACATAAATTTTAACACAATGTTTATAGAGGTTGCCACTGCCGAGTAGTCTTCCCCCTCCATTAGGCCATGAAGGAGATGACCACATTAATTATTCTTGCTATCTCTATCCTTTTCGCCTAATCTAATAAACAAAAAGGATGTGTTTGAATGGAAATAAAAATGAAGAAATGTGGCTTAGAAGATGTGAGTCTACTCCAAGAAATTAGTATAGAAACCTTCCGGGATACGTTCGAGAGCCAGAACAAACCAGAAAACATAGCGGCATATCTAAAAAATGCCTATCAACGCGAACAATTAGAACAAGAGCTATTGAATCCCGAGTCATCTTTCTTCTTCCTATTAGTGAATGGAGAAGTGGCCGGATACTTAAAAATAAATCAAGGAGACGCGCAGTCAGAGTCCAAGGGAAGCGACGAACTGGAAGTGGAGCGAATCTATATCCGTTCTGCCTTCAAGCGCAAGGGGCTTGGAACCTATTTGATTGATCAAGCCATTCGAATGGCAGAAAGCCAAAAGAAGCAACGAATCTGGCTGGGAGTTTGGGAGAAGAATTTAGCTGCTCGCTCTTTTTATGAAAAAATGGGTTTCGTTCATACAGGGGACCATGTTTTTAATATGGGTGATGAAGAACAAACGGATTACATCCTGACAAAGGAACTCTAGTCTGGTTCTTAAAACTTGCGAATCTACTTATTTTTGAGAAAATAGGAGTAGAATACATGACGGAACGAGAAAAGGAGAAAGAAATGAATCAGACTAAGGAGCAATTATTTCAACCATTCATTTTTCCAAATGGCGGAACAATCGAGAACCGAATTGTTCTTGCGCCGATGACTACAAATTCATCTTTTATTAATGGGATGCTAACGACAGATGAACTGAACTACTATGCCCGCCGTTCGAAAGGACTGGGAGCCGTTATCACTTCCTGTGCGCACGTAATGGAAAATGGACGTTTTGCGGCTTCACTGAGTGCGGCATCGGATGCAATGATTCCTAGTTTGAAGAAACTAGCAAATACTATTCATCAAAGTGGGACGAAAGCAATCCTTCAGATTTTCCATGTAGGTCGGATGGGTTCACGGGCAACCTTAAAAGCGGAACAACCAGTGAGTGCCAGTGCAGTGGCGCCTTTACGGAAAGACGCGGAAGAGCCGCGTGCGCTGTCTGCAGAAGAAGTAGCGGAACTGGTAATTGCTTACGGAGAAGCTACACGCCGCGCAATCGAAGCGGGCTTTGACGGGGTGGAGCTACACGGAGCCAATACGTATTTAATTCAGCAGTTCTTCTCCCCGCATTCCAACCGCCGCGAAGATGAGTGGGGTGGAAGCGTAGAGAAACGAATGGCATTCCTGCTCGCGGTTGTGGAAGCTGCCCAAAATGTAGTGCGTGAGCATGCAAAAGAACCGTTTATCCTCGGGTACCGCATTTCACCGGAAGAACTCGAAGAACCAGGAATTACGATGGAAGACACACTGCAGCTACTGAACCGGTTGAAGAAGGAAGGATTAGACTACATCCACGTTTCACTTGGGCATTACCAACAAACCAGTATGCGTGACAAAGAGGCGAAGACACCCGTTCTCAGCCAAATTTTGACTGCGATTGGAGACGACATTCCAGTGATTGGGGTTGGACAAGTAGAGACTGAAGAAGATGCTGCTACTGTTCTAGAAATGGGAGCGCCTATTGTTGCGATTGGCCGGAAGCTAATAGTCGAACCAGACTGGATAGAAAAGGCAAAAAGTGGTGAAGAAATGCGGACAGTTTTGAAGGAAGAAGACCGAGAAGAATTGGCAATTCCAGACATGATGTGGGAATACATGAAGAGCCGTCCCGGTTGGTTGCCCTTTGAAAATTAAAATAGTTAGGGGGCTAGCTCATCCTTTTATCCTAAATCAAGACGATAAAGGTCCTGATGCGATTAATATTCCAAACTTTGGCACTATTATCTTGCGACCAGGTGAAGAATTCCGTTCCGAAAGATGGAAAAAGAGACGTGGAATTTCTCCCGCCTCTTTTTCTTTGCGTATGGGTTCAATAAGTTGTTGCGTTGCGATAGGAACCGGATGAAGCTTGCTATCGCAACGATAAGTAGCGTTGCGTGGCGATAGGCAGCCCAATTAACTCGCTATCACCACGCTAAGTGACTTTGCGTGGTGATCGTGACTCCAAGACCTACGCTATCGCAACGATACTGCCTAAAAGGAAAATTGAGTGTGAAAAAAGGCGTTAAGTTCCGAATTATCTAACGTATACCCTATCTGTAAGCAGCTGCCTTTTGAAGCACGTTCACGGGGCAGACATTCTTATACAGAAAGGAGTCTGAGACTTTTGTCCCAGACTCCTATTTTTACTCATTATCATCTTTGTTTAGATCATCCACTGCATCGAGGTTGAATGATTCGAAATCCTCTGGAACAGCTTCTGCTTGTTTTTCGTCTTCCATTCTTTTTTCTTTGATCTCATCAGGATCAACTGGAAGAATTGGTGGTACGATTGGGTTGTTAACTGAGCCGCGTTCATTTTGCATGTGAGTCATCTCCTTAAGCGTTTTCATACCTATAAGATAGCATAAATAATGGCCCATAGCTAATAGAACGAATTGACGAGAGAGAAATCAGCCTTACGTCTGAGGGAACTATGAAGAGAGTCCGGTTATAATAAATGAAATGGAAGTCGTTGTTAGGGAGATGGTTGTTATGAGTCAGGATTTATCACTAGTTAAAGCGAATCGAAATTTCCTTCGATTGTTTGTTATTTTGGGTTTTCTTCTCACTCTTTTTCTTGCTTGTTCTGTTTACCAAATTGGTTATGCAGAATTGTTGGTAAGTACGAAAGAAGTTCTATCAAAAGCGGGAGTTTGGGGTCCCATTTTGTTGATTTTGATCCAGATGATTCAAGTCATTTATCCTATTATTCCAGGTGGATTAACCATGGTAGTGGGACAAATCATCTTTGGGATTGGATGGGGATTTGTCTATGGTTTCATTGGAATCACCATTGGATCCATCATCAACTTCTTCCTAGCACGTAAATTCGGCAAGACCTTTGCTCGGGCATTTGTCCGCGAGGAAACGTATCAAAAGTATCATGATTGGATTACGAAAGGAAAACGGTTTGATTATCTTTTTGCGATTGCACTTCTTCTGCCAGGGTTTCCAGACGACTTCTTGTGCATGGTTGCTGGCCTGACGAACATGACTTTCCGCAAATTCCTAATCATTTACTTTACTTTCAAGCCGCTTACTCTATTCTTCTACGGAACTGGCGGAGCCAAAGTGACAGAATGGTTTTTAACCAAGTTTTTTCTAGTTGGAGCTTAATCCTCTACTAACATTCCGTCCTGCATCTGGTATATCTGATTACAACGACTAGCCAAATCAACGTTATGTGTAACCATAATCAATGTTTTCCCTTGTTCGGTTAAACCTTGTAACAGTGAAAATATTTTTTCGGAATTTTCTGTATCGAGCTCTCCAGTCGGTTCATCCGCAAGAATAATTTCTGCATCATTTACGATACTGCGGCATATAGCGACTCTCTGTCGTTGCCCGCCTGAAAGTCGGTTGACCTTGTAATCAAGCATTCCTGCCAAATCAACTTGCTCCAGCAGGCCGCTTACCTTGTCACGTTGCTCCTTCTTCGATAACTTATGCTCTGCATAAAGAAGCGGGATTCTGACATTTTCAAAAACTGTTTCGTCTTCGACTAAGGCATAGTCTTGAATATCATAGCCGAACAGTTTATTCCGCATTTGCGCCTTCTTTTTCTCAGACAACTTCTGAATGGTCTGACCTTCCAACAAAATTTGTCCGCTAGAAGGGGTAAGGAGCTGCCCCAAAAGATGCAAAAGCGTACTTTTCCCCGAACCGCTCTTGCCGATAATGGCGGTACTTTCTCCTTTTTCAATCCTCAAAGATACATCCCGAACCGCAAAAATAGTCGTTTCCCCTTGCTGAAACTGTTTACTTAATCCCTTTGTTTCGATATATGCCATCATTCCGTTCCCCCCTCGCAACATGATCAACTGGTCTTGCAATTTTAATGTTCGGATAAATTGTAAACTGATAATTCCCACTAGGGCAAGATAGGCAACCAATACCGTACCAATCGGAATATTAAAAATTGTTTCGTAACGTCTCCAGATTCCCACATAAGAAATAATGAAAGCCGGCAAAAAGGAAATTGCGACGGCATGGACTAAACGAACCGCGAGCGACGCTTTGGTTGCGCCGTACATCCATTGAATCAGAAATTCTCTTCGATGTTTGTTTAAGAAGGACTGAAAGCAGGCTACAAAGGCGATGGTGACGAATAGAACGCCGATTAACGTAAAGGTGCCTAGTATAACGGCCCATTCTGCTCCAGATAAAATGGAAGACAGATGGCTGTCAGGAGAAAAAAGAATCCGTACTTGCTCGGTTTCCATATTTTGAATCGCGTCTTTTCCTTCTTCATCCGATAAATCTATGAACCGCAAATCATTAGGCAGTTCGATATAGGAGAAGAAACTGGAGGATGTTCTCGCTGTCACTTCTTGAAAAACATCAAAAGGAAGGTTGACATAAATTCCTTGGTCTAACTCAATCAAGCGATTGTGCAGAATAACTTTTTTCCCGGCTGGGATGGTACCAGTGATTGGAATCGAGTAGTCACCATTGCTCATTGGGATCTCTAATACATTTCCTACCTTGACTCCTGACACATTTTCTCCTAAAAGCACGAAAATCTCTTCTTGTTCTGGTTTCATTTGAAACACATCAGAGGCGGCCCCTAATCCATAATAAATAGGAATGGTACTTCCATCTAAGGCTAGTTCCCCGCCTTCCAAGATGGCATAAGCTTGTTTTTCGGTTAGCATTTTTTCATAAAAAGGTAAAGCCCGTTCGGGAAAGTCATTCGGCATGCCTTGCGATTCATCCCAAATTACTTCCATGCGTGATATTTCAAATGGCTCTAACTGATTGTAGAGATCACGATTTTGAAACCATTGAAAAAAATAAGTTCCCACTGTAAGTAAATAATTTAAGCTGAAGAGAAGAGCAATATTCAAAAGCAAAATCATCCATTTATTTCGTGAGAGGTCTTTCCAGCTGTATTGGATTTGTGTCTTCAAACCAACGCCCCCCGATTCTTTGAAAATATTCCAGTGAGGTAAGAAACGACTATGTAAAGAACAATAAACAATCCGCCAGAAAGGAAGGAGGAGAGGAAGATGAGAATAAATTGCGCCCGATCCAAACCAAAATCATCGTTAATGAAAACGAAAAGTAAATAAAGGATGGATGCGGCTGAAATAGAAAGAATGAACGGAACTTTCATTTGATTCAGCTCTTTCATCAAGTATGCTTTGGGAGAAGCACCATAGATGGCGTGAATGTTTCGCTTTTTTTGTGATTCTAGAATTACAAAATAGAAGAAAATAGTGAGGCTGATACAGGATATCAGAATCGTCATCCCTATAGGAACGAGATCATTGTTAAATAATAAATAGAAGAATAATGGTTTGGAAGTTGACTCGACTTGTTGAGAGCCTTCTCCGGACCTGAAAAACGGAGCAGTCACA
This sequence comes from Jeotgalibaca caeni, assembly GCF_028863945.1. GTDB lineage: Bacteria > Bacillota > Bacilli > Lactobacillales > Aerococcaceae > Jeotgalibaca > Jeotgalibaca caeni. The sequence goes on from NZ_JARBEA010000050.1 coordinate 9,631, forward strand.
AGAGGATGGTTGTCCGTTTCTAATCCGTGTACTTCATATTTTCCAACGCCTAAGTGATCAGGACGAAGGTTAAATAATACATTAGTCGATTCGTCAATGTATGGACTTTCTTCTGAAAAATAACCCGCCACTTCAAATACCTCCCCGTTCAATTGAACGGTTCCGTTTTGTACCCGGTAGCTCCAATCTGAGTTTTTTCGTATAAAAGCAATTTTCAGATTTTCTTCAGATTCATAAATGGGGAAAGAAACAGCTTGATCTTGGTCTAAAACAATCGGTTCTTGCGTTAAGTTCAAAATTCCCATCGTATCATCAAAAGAGCGGTGATAATGGAGGACATAGTCATCTACTTTACTTGCCTCCACTAAGTCTCGGAAAACATTTTCCTGTGTATCTCCACTAAAAAGTCGCATTTCCAAAGATAGATCTGGTGAATGAGAACCATTCTCTTGTTGGTATCTCTCAGCAATATCTAAAACAATACTAAAATAAAACTGGATCAGAATGGTAAAGATGAACAGTAAGAAATAGTGTGGCTTTTTCATGGATTGACTCCTCCTTTTTGCATATGGGAGTGATGTTGTGTTTGTAATTGCACAAAAAAGAAAAAACTACATCTATATTCTTTCTTCTTACATAAAATTTAAAAAGAAGATAAAAATGATCAAATGATCACTTTTATCTTCTTTTTACTTTTAATAACACGCGGCTCAGAGTTGGAGCCAAGATTGCGGATGCTGCTGCTTCAGCGATGCCGTTGGTGGCGACTACGCCAGCAAGTACAGCCATCAAACGATCAGGTGCTACACCAAGTGCGGTAGAATATTCATTCCCATATAGTAACGCAATGGCTACCAGAACCAGAATTGTATTCGTCAACGAGCCGACGACTGCTCCGACCACCATCCCGAGCTGGTCCTTGCCTTTCTTTTTGAAGAGTTGAAACACGATTCCAGCTGTCAGTCCAATGAGAATACGTGGCACTAAAGAAATGAAAGGGTTTGTAAATAATAGCAAATCGAGCGGAGTAGCTGGCAAGGTATAGGCTTTGATCATTCGGACCACTCCCCAAATGCCGCCAATTATCATTCCTTCTTTTGTTCCCAACACAAAGGCTGCCACAATAACCGTGATTTGGATGATCGTTGGGTTAAGTGGTGGGATGGGAATATTGCCTAAAAAAGGCACAAAATTCTGGATAATGATGATGGCAGTAAGGATACCCAGTAATGTTAAGCGATATGTTTTATTTTTATTATTTTTCATAAGCGTTCTCCTTCTATGCATCTTGCATAACACTTCTCATTTTAGCAGAACCAAGCGGGAAAATGAACGTTTTTTACTCCTGAGAGGAAAATGCTATGGGCTGAATTTTATTGGGATTTAGGTTAGAATAGAATTAGATAAAATTTCTTTTGTCATCTTGCTTAGAAAAGGAGCGAAACAACATGGAAGAATTGAAACGAATCTTTTTAGCTGGTGTAGGCTTTACCTCCACTTCCGTCGAAAAGGCAGAAAAACTGATTGACGAGATGGTGGAAAAAGGCCGTGTAACGGTCCAAGAAGGAAAAGAATTGCAAAATGAATTAACCCGAAAAGTAACGGACAAGCGTCCAGTTCCTAAACATGAGCTTGATCAAATGGGTTATGCTAAAAAAGAAGATGTCGCTGCGCTAGAAGCAAAATTAGATGCATTGGATGAAAAGTTAAATCGATTACTAAATAAATAAGAAATAGGCAAGGGGAGAATGGCATGGCAAATGAGAAACGTTTACGCGAAATTGTACGGGTGCTCTCTGATTATGGCGTGCGTTTCGTTTACCACCATAAAATTAAGAATAAAGAAAATTCAGTGGAGTTGGATGCGGCGAATCTCCGCCGAGCGTTCGAAAAATTGGGTCCTAGTTTTATTAAAATCGGCCAAATTTTATCCACTCGTTTGGACATTCTCCCTAAGCCGTTTGTGGACGAACTTTCTCTCCTCCAAGACCGGGCTCCTGAGTTCCCGTTTGCTGAAGTGGAACGGATATTTTTGGAAGAAACGGGATTGGCATTGGGAGAAGTTTTCTTGCAGATTGATGAAAAGCCATTAGCCAGTGCCTCAATGGCGCAAGTGCATAAGGGAATCTTGCGGACAGGCGAAGAAGTGATTGTAAAGGTACAACGCCCTGTTATTGATGAACTGCTCATCCAAGACCTTGATATATTGATTCGACTGAGCGAGCGTGTACCGAAATCCATGGTAGAAGTGTTTGATCCGAAAGAGGCGCTCCAACAGGTGAAAGAAAATACCTTGGTGGAGTTGGATTTTCGTAATGAAGCACGGATGTTGAATGAATTCCGCGATACCAATCGGAATGTGGCTTGTGTTGCGGTACCACGTGTGTATGACGGACTTACCTCTCGCCGCATTTTGGTGGAAGAGTATATTGAAGGAACCAAGATTACGAACCGCGAGGAATTGGAACTTCTGGGCTATGACATGGAAGACATTACTCGTAAACTCATGCTTTCTTACTTAAAACAAATTTTTCGGGATGGTTTTTTCCACGGCGATCCACATCCAGGAAATTTTATTATCAAGGATAGCAAAATTTACTTTATCGACTTTGGGATTATGGGCCGTCTTCAAGAACAAACGAAGCACTCACTCAATGAGCTGATTGAAGGGTTGGCTTCTCGTGATATTGATTTAATGGTACGGGTTTGTTTGGAGTTGGCAACGCCGCGACATCCACTAGATAAGCGGGTTCTTTATAACGACTTGGAGCATATGTTTGACGTTTATTTGTCTGCGAACATGAAGGATATTCGCATGACGGAATTCATCACAGATTTCATTCGCATGTTCAAACGGCATAACTTGTCGATTCCAAGTGAATTGACCATATTGGCGAAGGCATTGTCGATTCTAGAAGGGGTGTTTCAAGATATTGCGCCCGACTTGAATCTGATTGATACGGCTAAGGATTATCTGCGTGAAAACCTGACAATCGAAACGATTTTGCAACGGTTTGATGCCGAGAAGCTTGCCATGAAGGGCTATTCAGCCTTACGAGATGCAAGCGAGTTGCCTGGCAACGTCACGAAGCTATTGAAGCAAATCATCAGCGGTCGCTTGCGCGTCAATATTGATACCGATGACCTGGATGAAAAATGGATAGACTTGAAGAAAATGGCAAACAGGGTGGTAATGTCCCTCATTATTGTCGGTCTTTTGTTAGCATCTTCCATTATGTCCGGCACGCCCGGAGGCCAGTACTTAGGTCAAGGTGGTTTTGTGATTTCTGGTTTATTTGGTTTATGGCTCTTGATTTCTATCTACCGATCCGGAAATTTGTAGCTGCAAAAATTAGAAAATGATTAAAACAAATGTGCAAGGATTGCAAGCCAAACGGTAATGTTTTATGATGGATAAGTCCGATATTTGAGCGGACTGATGGAGGGGTAGCGAAGTGGCTAAACGCGGCGGACTGTAAATCCGCTCCTTCGGGTTCGGCAGTTCGAATCTGCCCCCCTCCACCATTGGGGTATAGCCAAGCGGTAAGGCAACGGACTTTGACTCCGTCACTCGTTGGTTCGAATCCAGCTACCCCAGTAACGCATAATGAGATAAACCAGGCGGATGCCTGGTTTTTTTGTGCATACGGAACCTTATTTTTAGAAAAACCCATTTTTGGACAAGTGAAGGAGAAAAAAGCAGCTCACTTGTCCAAAAAAGTCAAAAGTGGACAAGTGAAAGAGAAAACAGTAGCTCACTTGTCCGAAAAAGTTAAAAATGGACAAGTGAGCGAAAAAAACATGCTCACTTGTCCATTCGTTCGTTTAGCCCCTAAAATAGCGTAAGGAAGTATCTTCCTGCAGCTCCTTTTACTTCTGCTATATAATTGGCTTGTTTATCTAGCTTTTTTAAGGAGTATTGTTTTCCTGGTGCTAGCACAAACGGCTCCATCTGTTCGTTTGTTTCTTGGTTCGTAATTCTTATTTCAAGGGAGGAAGGATTGTCTGCATGATTGACAATCGCTTTTTTCCATCGTCTCTTATCCATATGGAAAGAGGGCGTTTCTTCAAAAGATACAGTGGTCCATTCGTCCCCCACCTCAACCAAAACTACTTCTTGAACGCTCGGGGTAAAGAAATCATGGATGACTCCCACATCCTGATAGAGAAAGTAACCCACTGTAAGAAGTAAACTAACTAAAATAGGAACGAGAATTCGTAGAGCTCTTTTTCGAGTCACTCCTTTTCGTTGTTCCTTACTAACTTTTTTGACCATGACGGTATCCTCCCTCAATAATTCATCCAGCGTTAATTCCAACACATTACTTAACTGAACGATGAGATCCAAGTCAGGATAATTTCTGCCCACTTCCCAATTGGATACGGCTGACCGAGACACGTTCAGTTGTTCAGCTAACATTTGTTGCGTAAATCCACTTTTCTTTCTGGCTTCTTTAATTCGTTCTCCAATGGAAACCATTTCTATTCCTCCTCTACATTTAGTTTATAAGAACTTAAAAAAGTAAATGGTCACATCCTCTCTCATTATGAATTTTTTTGTGCCAGATATCTATTCAATGTGCCTTTTTTCGAATGACAGCAGTTGTGACATGTTGGTTTAACAACGTTTCATAACAAAATATTTTCAACTATAAATTATTGCGAAATCGAACTAAATCGTGTACTATATTTTAAGTAAGTAAAAAAACCTCGGAGGTCATTATGAATATATTAATGATTAAAGCGAACGACCGACCAGCAAACGAAAGTGTTTCAAGTCGCATGTTCGAAACTTTTCTAAAAGAAGTAGAAAATAATCCTGAATTAAACGTACGTATCTACGATATTTTTAAGGAAGACATGCCTTACATCGGCCAAGACTTATTTAATGCATACGGTAAAATGGCATTGGGCGAAACTCTGAACGAAGTAGAACAACGCTTGATGACGGCAAACCAAAAAGCAAGGGATGCATTCAGTGAAGCAGATGTTATTGTTATTGCTTTCCCACTATGGAACTTGACAATCCCAGCTCGCTTACAAACCTTTATCGATTATGTCTTCTCAGCTGGCTTCACCTTCAAATATGATGAAGCAGGCAACATGGTTCAATTGCAACCAGATAAAAAAGTAATTCTCCTAAATGCTCGTGGCGGCATCTACTCAACTGTAGAAATGCAATCCATGGAAATGAGTGTGAACTACCTGCGCAATGTATTTGCTGGAATGTTCGGAAACGAAATCTTGGCAGAGGTAGTTATTGAAGGGCATAACTCCATGCCGGATCAAGCAAATAACATCATTGCTGAAGGACTAGAACGCGTAAAAGAAGCAGCACGTCAATTATCCACCCTTAGCTAATACCAAACCTCATCAAAAGACGATGGTCTATTGATGAGGTCTTTTTATTGGTCTTATTTTGTTTTTGAAAGTCAATGAGGTACTATAAACGTGATACCAAAACTAAAAAGAACGTTAAGGCGGGAACAGAAGATGCAAAAACAAAAGACAATTATTGTAATTGGAGGCGGTCTTGGTGGACTATCAGCGGCGATTTCTCTAGCGCAGCAAGGGTTCCAAGTGTCTCTTTATGAAAAAAACGATCATCTAGGTGGAAAGTTGAATCGACTGGAACAAGATGGTTTTGGTTTTGATTTGGGACCATCCATTCTGACGATGCCGCATATTTTTGAGAAATTATTCATAGCCAGCAATCGTAAAATGGAAGATTATATTAAAATCGAACGTTTGGATTTAGAGTGGCGTTCCTTTTTCCCAGATGGCACAACCATTGATCTCTACGGAGACTTCGCTAAAATGGCGGCCGAAAATCCATTGTTGACGGAAAAAGATATGGAAGAGTACCAGACTTTTCTTGATTATGCCAAAACCATTTATGATGCTACTCAAACGGGTTATTTCGACAAAGGCTTGGACAGCACGATGGAGATTCTTCGTCACCACGGAATGGTGAAAGCTCTGAAGGATTTTGATTACTTTACTTCCATGTACGATGCGATTGCCAAACGGGTCAGCAATCCGAAGTTGCGTGATATGTTGGCGTACTTCATTAAGTATGTGGGTTCTTCCCCATATGACGCGCCGGCAGTACTCAATATGATGATTTACATGCAGCACAAACAAGGAATTTGGTATGTGCCGGGTGGAATGCATCACATTGCGGATGGCATGGTCAAATTGGCTAAGGAATTAGGTGTTCAATTCTACAATGGTCAACAAGTTGTGAAGCTAGAAAAGGAAAACAAAAACATCAAGGCAGCTGTTCTGGAAGACGGAACGATTTTGGAAGCTGATTACTTCGTTTCGAATATGGAAGTGATTCCTGCCTACCAACAGCTGTTGGACGAAGAGCCAGAATACACAGAAAAATTAGAGAAGAAATTTGAACCAGCAAGTTCAGGATTCGTTTTGCATCTTGGTGTGAAGAAAGAATACCCACAATTAGCACATCACAATTTCTTTTTCTCCAATGCTTCAGAAGATAATTTCAACCAAAACTTCCATGACCACAAATTACCGGAGGATCCAACTATTTACTTAGTGAATGTCAATAAGACGGATCCAAGCCAAACCATTCCTGGACATGAGAATATCAAGATTCTGCCGCATATTCCTTATTTGCAGGACCGGCCCTTCACCAAAGCGGAATATGACGAGTTTCGTGAACGAATTTTAGTGAAATTGGAAAAAATGGGATTGACTGATTTACGGGAAAATATTGTCGTAGAAAACCGCTGGACTCCGCATGATATTGAGGAGAATTATTTGTCGCATCGTGGGGCGATTTACGGCACCGTTTCGCACCGGAAGAAAAATCATGGCTTCAAACATCCGAAACATAGTGAGCGTTATGACAACCTTTACTTTGTCGGTGGAACGGTTAATCCAGGTGCTGGGATGCCGATGGTAACGCTGAGTGGCCAGCAAGTCAGCGACAAAATCAGTCAGCGTGAACAAAATGCATAAACGGAGAGAGGGGCTCCTGGTTTGACTATCTTATTTATTGTATGGATTGCTATTGGTTGGTTAGCGGGTTGGTTTGCTTTTGCCCGAATACCATTTTTGAAACAGAAAACCATGTCCCTCCAATCAGTCCCATCGATTTCTATTATTATACCAGCTCGAAATGAAGAAAAGGTGTTGCCGAAACTACTGGCTTCAATCGAAAAACAGACGGTTCGACCGAAAGAAGTCCTTGTAGTGGATGATGATTCAGAAGACGGTACCCAAGAAATTGCTCGCCAATATGGAGTATCTGTCTTGAAGAATAGTCAAGAAGCAGGGGGCAAGGCGTCTGCTTGTTGGGACGGAGCAGAGAAGGCGACGGGAGAATGGTTGTTGTTCTTGGATGCAGATACGTATTTTGAAGCGGAGGATAGTCTCGAGCGATTAGCCCGAAAGTTTGAAGCGAGCGGCGGGACAGGGATTGTGTCCGCACAACCGTATCATGAAACCGATCATCTTCATGAACAGTTGTCGTTTGTCTTTAATGTCGTTATTATGGCAGGGTTAAATGCCTTCTCCATTCTAGGAGATACGTTGCGAACGGGTGGGGCGTTTGGCCCTTCTATCATGTGTACCAAAGAAGAATACGTGAAGGTAAAGGGACACCAGGGCATGGAAGCCGGGATTCTTGATGATGTTGCTCTGGCGAAACGATTCCAAGAAAAGGGATATCCAATAGAGTTGCTTGGCGGGAAGGGAACGATTGCCTTCCAGATGTTTCCGGAAGGTTTCAAACAACTCGTACAAGGATGGAGCAAGGACTTCGCGACTGCTGCAAGGTCGACTCATCCACTTATTTTAACGAGTATCGTCTTATGGGTGAGTGCCGGAGTAGGAGCAGGCGCGGCATTCCAGCTTTTGGATCAGCCGTTTACGTCAATCGTCTACGCACTCTATCTCGCGCAATGCATTATATTTGCCAATCGCGTTGGGAATTTTCATTTCTTCGTGCTCTTTGCCTATCCGATTCTATTCCTATTCTTTCTCGTCCTATTTGCCTGGTCCTTCATCCAAACGTATGTCATTCGTTCGGTGACGTGGAAGGGTAGAAAAGTGAAACTATAACAAGGAGGAAGTTGTATGCCGATTTTTAATTTGTCTACTGGTGTGCTTCTCTTTGCCAATATCGTCGGCTGGCTCATCCTTCATTTGCGTATTTCTTATGAAGTCCGTCGTTTCCCGGATTCCTTTTTTGAGCGGACCGCTTCTTGGTATCGTTCCTTCCCTTTTGAAAAGGAGGGCGCGTTCTGGCAGAAGACCGTTCGGGTTCGTCAATGGAAGGATTTCTTGCCAGATGGCACCAAGATTATTAAAAAGGGCTTCGATAAGTCGGCGCTCGGGAAAAGTACCCCAGACAGCCTCCGCAAATTCATTATCGAAACGAGGCGAGCTGAACTAACCCATTGGCTATTGATTCCGCCTGCTTTTCTTTTCTTCTTATGGAATCCGCTATGGGCTGGATGGTTGATGGTCCTTTATGCCTTAGTAGCCAATCTTCCTTTCATTATTATTCAGCGTTACAACCGCCCCAGACTGGAGCGAGTGTTGAAGCGGAGAGAAAAAAATAGACAAACAACCTTATAAGGTTGTTTGTCTATTTTTAATGGGCTAGAGATTGGTACCATTGTGCCCACGTTGCTTTTTGATAGGGAACGGAGTAGAACCCAACCAGACCAAACGTAAAAGCTGCCGCGATATCCCATAAGATAAAGGAAAGGTCTAGGACAAAAAGATCCCATTTGTATCCATCCGTCATGCGCTGACTTTCTGCGATGGCGTCGGTAATCGAAATTGACTCATCCTCGGCTAAGATATAAGGAACAAAGGAATAGCTGTACGCCTTTACAACACCCGGGATAATGAAGAGGAGTGTCCAGAAGAATGTGTATAGTGTCACAAGAAACATGCCGGCAAAATCCCGCAACCATTGTTCATTGTGGAACAGGCTTTCTTTTGCACTTCGGTAGGTGCCTCTGGTTAAGTCTAAGGCAAGCCTCGACAAAGGAACGGCAGCAAACAATTCGATAAGATGAATCGATCGGACTCTGATCTGTGTCTTGTCAATCCCATACTCCTTAGAAGAGTATGATTGTAAGAAAGAAATAATAATGGTAATGATAGCGACAAGGAGCCAAGGAAAATAATTTTCCCGTACTTGTTGTCTGGCATTTCGCTTTAAGGCTGCTCGGTTCATGAATTTCCTCCCTGATTATTTTTATCTTTATCATACCAAATTAAAAATAAAAAAGGTGGCGGATTTTATAATGAACTTAGCCATTTAAAATAAAAAAAACGCCACGTGAATTCCATGTTATATTGAAGTTACCA
>NZ_JARBEA010000051.1 GCF_028863945.1 Jeotgalibaca caeni
CAAAAAAATGGCTCTCGCCACCCCAAAAGGGATCTGCGAGAGCTATTTCTTTATTCATTTTTCTGGTTTTGTCCCAGACTCTTTTCTGATTATTTATTAACAGATACTTCAGATAAGCTATCTAAATGCTCAATCTCTGTATCTTTCATTTCAGAAATTCTGGATTGAACTTCTTCCATTGCTTTCGAATCTAATTTATAGAATTTCATGAATAGCAAGGCAATCGATACAGCGATAAACGGTAGTACGGTAAAGATTAACAAGGCAACGAAACGCAAGTCAGCGGTAAGTGGTGTTTGTTGCGTTGGATAGTTTTCACTGAACCCAACGGCTGCCAATACCCATCCAATAACCATTGGCGCAAATGAGGATGCAACGGAATCCGTTAGGGAGAAAATAGTTCCAATTACACCTGCTACGTAGCGGCCTGAACGGCTCGTCTCGTAGTCGGAAACGTCAGCACCCATTGTTAAAACAAGAGAGGATGGTGAACGGGAGAATCCACGAGCGATTGCATAAAGCGCGATAAACGTGATTGCTTTCAAGGTCAAGTTACCAAAATCTACATCTCCTGGTTGAATGTTATACATCAGGAATCCAAGTGCGATAAACGCAACCGCTGCGATTTGTAAGTACAATACATACGCGCCCCGCAACCCTCTTTTACGAGCAAGTGCAGCAGCACCGAATGTAATTAACAAATCAGGAATGATGGTTAGCATTTGGAATTGCCCAGACAATGCGAAGTTACCGAGCAGGATACCGAAAACGATAACCATGGTTACTTGGTCACTCATCAATTGAACAACGAACTTCACGAACGCTGCTGCCATGGATAGCATTTGCAGCGGACGGTTTCCTTTTATAATTGAAGCATAATCTTTTATATAAATTTGTATTGTTGTTTTCATCTGGCAGTTCTGGAATCATAATGAATCACCTCAAGCTGATTTAACCTCATTTGAAGCAAAAAAACAATCAAAACCTATTTAAAGGCTTTGATTGTTTTTCTTATTCCTTAAACCCGAAATCGGGAATTTGATTCCATCTTTCTTTCAAGTGGTGGGCAATCATTTTCGGTTGACGGTCGCGCGTGAAGATTCCTTTTTTGTTTCCATTCACGCGTTTGGTCGCAGGAGCTGTTTCGAAGTCCGCAAAGTTCCATACTTGTTCGCCGACCACTAACTCAAATTCATCAAACACTTTATGATTCATTTCGTAGTAACGTACTTGGTATTCCTCTGTAAAAGATGCTGCTGACAAGGAATGATAGCCGGCAACCGTGTCTGCGCCGTATTCGGTAAAGATAATAGGCTTATCCCGATGACGCTCTTTCCATGCGGCTAGTTCCTTCCGCAAAGCCACTTCCGCTGATTTCCTCTACTCCCTTTCATCATAGGGAAAGTAGGGAATCCTTACAACGACAAAACTTACCTCTTTAGGTGCAAAAACTAGAAATTTTCTCGTTGACGGCGTTCAAGTAGCATAATGAAAATGATTAGGTTAAGATAAAACTAGATCATAATTGAAGCGCTTTTACGATACAAGAAGAGGAGGATTTTATGTCAGAAAAAAGATTGCCTTGGTGGAAAACCGCAGTTGTTTATCAAATTTATCCCCGCAGCTTTTACGATTCTGATGGTGATGGAATCGGAGATTTGAAGGGAATCCTTGAGAAACTGGACCATATTAAAAATTTGGGTGTAGATGTTATTTGGCTTTCCCCTTTCATGGATTCACCACTTGCCGATGTGGGGTACGATGTTCGGGATTACTTCCACGTTCATCCACAATACGGTACCATGGAAGACTTCGACAACTTGGTAACAGCCGTTCATGATCGCGGAATGAAAATAATTATGGACGCACCGCTCAACCATACTTCAGACGAACACAAATGGTTCGTGGAGAGTCGTTCCAGCAAAGAAAGTCCGTATCGCAATTATTATATTTGGCAAGATGGAGAGAATGGAGAACCACCGACGAAGTGGCAATCAAACTTCAAAGGGGCTGCTTGGGAATATGATGAAGAGACCGACCAATATTATTTGCACCTTTTCCAAAAGAAACAGCCGGATTTGAATTGGGACTACCCTTCCGTTCGACAAGAAGCAAAAGACATTTTAACCGTTTGGCTCGACAAAGGAATCGATGGTTGGCGGATGGACATGATTAATTTGATTTCCAAAGACCAAACTTTTCCAGAAAGTGAACCGGTTGAAGGCAGCGATTATACAGATGGGTCTACTGCCTACCGTCATGGTCCTCGGATACATGAATTTTGCAGGAGCTGAACCACGATGTGTTCCAACATTATGATGTGATGACCGTTGGCGAGGCAGAAGCGGTCACACCGGAGGAAGCGATTGAACTGACTCATCCTGAACGCAAAGAACTGCAAATGGTCTTTCCTTTTGACCATGTAGAAGTAGATGACGGGAAAGAGGAAGGGGATTGGCAGAAGCTCGAATTGCCGCCGCTAAAAGAAAGTTTCGTGAAGTGGCATGAGGAATTGAGCAAAAACGGCTGGGTGGCTTGGTTTTGGAACAGCCATGATCAAGCTCGTGTGGTCTCTCGCTATGGAGATGACGGAGAGTACCGGATGAAGTCAGCAAAAATGCTTGCCACCTGCATCGCCTTTATGCGCGGAACGCTCTTTCTTTATCAAGGGGAAGAAATTGGGATGACCAATGCCCCATTTGATTCCTTAGAAGATTATCCTGATGCAACGACCGATGCAAAGTATGAAGAGAAACTGAATCAAGGTTGGTCGGAACAAAAAACAATGGAAGTAGCAAAGATTAAGGCTCGCGACCACGCCAGAACGCCGATGCAATGGGATGACTCCCAGCAAGCGGGCTTCACAACCGGGACACCGTGGATGAAGGTGAATCCGAATTTCCCAACCATCAATGTGATGCGGGACAAGAACCACCCCGAGTCCATTTACCGTTTCTATCAGGACTTGTTGCTTGTTCGGAAAGCTCTGCCGGTCGTGTTTCAAGGCGACTTCCAATTACTGTGGCAAGAAGATGAAAAACTCTTTGCTTATTGCCGCGAAGATTCTTCCCAGAAATTATTTGTTATCTGCAACTTTACAGATCAAGATTATTGGCTGACGGAAAAAGAAATGCCCGTTTCTTTGACAGATGCAACTGTTTTGTTGACAAATCGAATTGCACCAAGGGACAACTTGGAACACTTAGAACCTTTTGAAGCAACCGTTTATCAATGGAAAAAATAATAGGAGTGTGGAAAAATGAAATATCGGAATTTAGGAAACAGTGGACTGCGTGTCAGCGAAATTGCGTTAGGTAGTTGGTTGACGTATGGGAAATCTGTGGAAGATGATACGGCAAGAACGTGTATCCAGACTGCCTATGAAGCAGGGATTAACTTTTTTGATACGGCCAATGTGTACGAAAACGGCAGTGCGGAAGAAGTTCTGGGGAAAGTATTGAAAGATTATGACCGTTCGAGTCTCGTTGTTGCGAGCAAGGTCTTTTTCCCAATGGGGGATGGCCCGAATGACCGCGGCTTGTCGCGCAAGCATATCATGGAACAGTGCGACGCCAGTTTACAGCGTCTAGGGATGGATTATCTGGACTTGTATCAATGCCACCGCTACGATCCTACCGTTCCATTAGAGGAAACATTATGGGCGCTGGACGATCTGCAGCGGCAAGGGAAAATTTTATACGCTGGCGTGAGTGAGTGGCCAGCCGACAAGATCCAAGAAGCGCACCGAATTGCCAAGGAACGGAATTTCCGTCCGCTCATTTCCAACCAACCGGCTTACAACATGATTGAACGCCACATTGAAAAAGAAATATTGGCTGTATCAGTAGCAAATGGAATGGGCCAAGTTGTCTTCTCACCACTTGCGCAAGGAATCCTGACGGGTAAATACAAACCCGGCCAAGGCGTGCCGGAAGATAGCCGTGCTGCTAACAAAGAGATTAGTGGTGGCATGAAAAAATATTTAGAAAATGAACGCTTGTTAGAAGTCGTGCAACAATTAGAAGAATTTGCTCGCCACTTGGATATTAATTTACCACAATTAGCGTTGGCTTGGATTTTGCATCAGCCGGGAGTCAGCTCAGCCATCGTAGGAGCTAGCCGTCCGCAACAAATTGAGGACAATATAAAAGCCGTCGAAGTGGAATTGTCTGATGAAATCTTCCAAGGCATCAACGAAGCCCTGCTTCCTATTTCTAATTTCGGACCACGGAACTAACCTTTTCTTACTAAAAAACCTAGTTGTTGCCTCTCATTGGATGAGGGAACAACTGGGTTTTTATTTTCCGGCTAACAGCGCAATCGTTTGTTTTCGCTTCTCAATGGAATAGGCGTTTGGAATGATCAACAACTCATCTGCCTCGTAGACTGTTTGTAATTCAAGCAACTGTTGTTTCACATCTTCTGCCGTACCGTACATCACTTTTCGCCGCGTTTCTTTCAGAATTTCCTCTTCTTCCTTCGTGTACGTTGTTTCAGCCGCTTTCTCTGGTGTGGGCAAATAATATACGGCACGGTTTCGGCTATGGGTCGCAACATGCCATAACTCAAATGCACGTGCCATCTCTTCTGCATCTTCTTGATTCTCGCCCACCAATACAAAAACCGCTACAGTAACATGTGGTTTTGCTGCCAGTTTGGTTGGCTGAAAGGCAGCTCGGTATGCTTCTACAGCCGCTTTCCCTGCCGCGACATTTCCTCTAATAAAATGCGCATAGACGAATCCAGCACCCACTTGAGCCGCCACTCCCGCATTCCGGTCACTTGCTGCGAGAACATGCAGTTGAGGAACTGTTTCGATAACGGGACGGGCTCGTTTATTTTTGTAGGGATGTCCTTTTGGCAGAGTGTCTGTCAAAAAACCAGCAAATCTTGTATTTGCTTTTGATAATCCGGCTGCTCCGTTTTCCCTTCGTTCAATGCTTGAGCAACCACTCGATCACCGCCCGGAGAGTTTCCAATCCCTGCATCAATACGATTGGGGTATAATGCCTCCAATGTCTTAAAAACTTCTGCCACTTTGTAACTGCTGTAATTCGGCAACATGACCCCACCTGAACCAATCCGAATTCGTGTCGTATGGGAAGCTAAATGTGCCATCAAGATTTCCGGCGTGCTCTTTGCCCAGACCGGCACATTATGATGTTCCGCCACCCAAAAACGGTGATACCCCAATTCATCCGCCAACTGAGCAAGTTCTGTCGTGGCTGCGAACGCCTGGCTTGAAGTCATCCCTTCATCCCGCGCAGCATAATCGAGTATACTTATTTTCACATCCTCACCCCTTTTTGTTTACTATATCATATTCGGTAGCGACAAAATTCATGTTATACTACAAGAAAAGTTGAGAAAGATGTGAGGATCATCAAAAATAAAAATGAACAAACCCATACGATTACAAAGGACATTCAGCTGCTTCCTTTTTTACTAGAACTCTTTCCTAATAAAAGCCGTAATGCTGTAAAGTCTATCCTGACGCGCGGCCAAGTCAGCGTCAATGGTAAAACAATAACGCAACACAACCATCCACTCACTTCAGGTGATGAGGTACAAATCCTGAATAACCAAGCAGCACAGAAGCAAAGTATTTTGAACGGAATTACGATTCTTCATGAAGACGAGGACATCATTGTCATCCATAAAGAGGCAGGTATTTTGTCCATGGCGGCAAAGGATCCGCAAGAACGGACTGCCTACCGCCAATTAAATGACTATGTCAAAGAAGATAACCGCAAGAACCGTATTTTCATCGTTCATCGCCTAGACCGTGATACTTCTGGCGTTATGCTTTTCGCTAAATCAGAAGAAATCAAAGAAGCGTTGCAAGAGAATTGGCACGAAATCGTGAAAGAACGCGTCTATACCGTTGTGGTGGAGGGCGCTTTGAAAAAAGATGAAGGAAGCATTGAATCATGGCTTACAGAGAGCAAATCCACTAAAGTTTACTCCAGTACTTATGATAATGGCGGCAAGCATGCTATTACGCACTACAAGAAGGTTGGCGGGAACCGTCAATACACGTTGCTAGAAGCAAATTTAGAAACAGGAAGAAAAAACCAAATCCGTGTCCATATGGAGGCGTTAGGACATCCTGTTGTGGGCGACCGCAAATACGAAGCGACTACGAATCCGCTGAAGCGATTAGGGCTTCACGCAACAACTCTGGCGTTCACGCATCCCCGTACCGGAACATTGGTGCGTTATAGCGCGCCTGTACCGAAAAGTTTTTATCAGTTAGTGAAATAATATCAGAGAGGAGCAAAACGGCAACCGTTTCGCTCCTCTATTTTTTTACTGTGGCGGTTTCGTTGCGATAAAATTCACTTTAGCAGGGCTATCGCAACGGTAACTGCTCTTGCGTTGTGATAGAACTCAATTTAGCAGCACAATCACCACGAT
This sequence comes from Jeotgalibaca caeni, assembly GCF_028863945.1. Lineage (GTDB taxonomy): Bacteria > Bacillota > Bacilli > Lactobacillales > Aerococcaceae > Jeotgalibaca > Jeotgalibaca caeni. The sequence continues at coordinate 6,418 of NZ_JARBEA010000051.1, forward strand.
AACTACTCTTTCGTTGCGATAGAACTCAATTCAGCAATGCTATCGCAACGATAATAATTTCCGACAAAAAATCCCGTCCCATTTCAATCATCGGGACGAGATTCTCTTCATTGGATCTATTCACCTAAATAGGTTACCGAAACTTCAGTACTGCTGTCCGCTCAATTTCCAATGCTTGATGATAACCGGTCATGAAATTTCGGAAGCTCTCTACACCCTTTTCGTCAGGATGAATGGTGGTTCCTTTATTCCCAGCGAATACCTCTTGTTCCAGGTAATCTTCTAAGGCTTGTCCAGACTTCTTATTGACTAAGTAAGCTGCCAGTAGAGCCATTCCCCAAGGCCCGCCTTCGCCTGCTGTTTCCATCACCGAAACTGGGGCTTCCATCGCATCAGCCATCATTTGCTGCCCAACTCGTTCCGTTTTGAAAAAACCGCCGTGCCCAAGCAATCGTTCTAGCTCCACTTTTTCTTCCTTCGTTAGGATATCCATCCCAATTTTCAAAGTTGCTAGCGCTGAATAAATATGGGTCCGCATAAAGTTTGCCAAGGTCAAACGACTATCTGGTTTCCGTACGAATAGTGGTCTCCCTTCTTCAAAACCTGTAATCGGTTCGCCAGAAAAGTAGTTGACGTTCATCAATCCACCTAGGTCCGCATCTGCTTCCATTGCTTTCTCGAATAAAGTTGTAAACAATTCATTCCGGTCTACATTAGTCCCCATTGTTTGCAGCAGTTCCGCAAATAAACCTGCCCACGCATTGATGTCCGAAGTAAAATTGTTACAGTGCACCATCGCTACTGGTTTCCCGGTTGGTGTGGTGACCATATCAATTTCCACATGCACCTTTTCCAACTCTTTTTCCAACACGACCATCGCGAAATCTGAAGTCCCAGCTGACACATTCCCTGTTCGCTCGGCAACACTGTTGGTAGCCGTCATACCGGTTCCAGCATCCCCTTCTGGGGGTGCTACTGGAATTCCTGCTTGCAATTTGCCGGTTGGATCAAGTAGTTTGGCACCTTCTACGGTTAAGGTCCCTGCAGCTTCCCCGGCTAATAAAACGGTTGGCAGAATTTCTTCGACTTTCCAAGGGAACTCTACCAGTTCATTGAACTGTTGAATCATTTCAGCGTGAAATGTACCGGTTTGACTGTCAATTGGGAACATCCCCGAAGCCTCGCCGACTCCCATCACTTTCTGTCCTGTTAACTTCCAGTGAACATATCCCGCCAGCGTTGTTAAATAGTCGATTTCCTTCACATGTTCCTCTTGATTCAAAACCGCTTGATATAAGTGAGCAATGCTCCATCGTTGCGGAATATTAAAGGAAAATCGATTTGTTAACGCAACTGCTGCTTGCTCCGTTGAAGTGTTGCGCCAAGTACGGAAAGCCGTCAATTGATTACCCACCTTGTCAAAAGGCAAATAGCCATGCATCATCGCGGAAAATCCGATTGACCCAACGGTAGTCAGCTGGACCTCATATAACCGTTCCACTTCTTCTGCTAAACTACGGTACGCTGCCTGTAACCCTGTCCAGACTTCTTCCATAGAATACGTCCAGTACCCGTCTATTAATTGATTTTCCCAGTCATAAGAACCTGAGGCAAGTGGGGTGTGATCGTCAAAGCCAATCAGTACAGCCTTGATCCGAGTAGATCCCAACTCAATTCCTAATGCCGTTCTCCCTTGTTGAATTTCTATTTTTCTCATGATTCATTCCTACTTTCTTACCATCATAAATGCTGTACCTTCTTCAGTGAGTCCAGTAAACGTAATGGTTTGCTTTTTAGTATGCTCGTCCCATTGAGACAAGAATTGCCCGTTTATCGTTTCCCCATCGATTTTGATGGTGGCCAAACCATCTTCTCCCAAGTCGATTGTCCCTTTGAAGTCACCGCTGATATTTTTGCCGTCAATTACCACTTCTTTTGAAACAATGGCGTCCGGTACAATTGCGGTTTGGTCTTTTATGAGCATAAATTCGCCCTGAATGTCGCCAAGAGCAACCTCTTCTTCTCGTTCACCTGCATAACGCAGTGGCGCAATCATGGGCCAGCCGTCCTCATTGAACAATAATGTATGCACACGTACTTCATGGACTTCGCCCATTCCAGGAAAACGTGTATGGAATAGGATAAAGGATTGTTCTAACTCTTCATCATAGTAAACAGAGTTATGTCCGGGCGATACGTAGCCATATTCTTCTTCCCCATTATCCCAAAGATAATTTCCGATTAACTTCGTCCCATATGATTCAATCGCCAAATCATCAAAGAACGAACCGTCCTCTCCTTTTGCGTCAATCATATCTTGTCCATTTCGGTCTTCATAAGGACCGTCCGGCGTTTTAGAACGTGCCACTCGGATATTGTAAGAACCATTTGCATCCAAGCCGCCAAAAGAAGTAAACAAATAGTAGTACCCTGTTTCCTCTTCATAATAAATATAAGGTGCTTCAATCCTTGAATGGTTTCCGCCCATTAGCTTTGTGCCGTAACTTTCCTCTGTAGGAAGTCCGGTCTCTTTGTCTAACGGCAAGATAAATATTCCACCAGAATAGGAGCCGTATACCATCCACAATTCCCCTTCGTGGTCATAAAAAACATGTGGGTCAATCGCATTTGGATGGATTGTTGCATCATAAGAAGCCCCATCTGGCGCAGTTCCTCGCCCTGAAGTCAAAAGGGTTTGAACCTTTTTATAAGGACCTTCAATCTCATCGGCTACAGCCAATCCCAATGTTGAGAGAGGGCTGGAGCCTTCACACAAACAGTAATACAGATAATACCGGCCGTCTTCTAGTTGAATAATGTCGCTCGCCCATAGCGTATCGGAACGAGCATAGTCAAAGTCTTCCGCTAATTCTTCATATACATCCTCAAAGAGATTCGTTGTCGGTACACTCTGCGAAAGAGGTTCCCACTTCATCAAATCTTCTGTTTTCGCAAATTGGAGATGCGAGCCAATCACATACTTTTCCTCTCCGTCTTGCCATACAGATGGATCATGGACGGAGACATTTTCAAAAGCAGGTTCCTCGATTACTTGCTCTACAGATGTAGTCGTTGTGTCTACGGAACCACAGGCTGTCAATAAAACTGTACAAACCAATAAAAAACTCCTGTTTCGGTTCATTGATGTTTTCACGGCTTACCCCTCACAATCTTCTAACCATACCCGCATTTCCCCGGGCTCCCGATTGGCCCAACAATAATAAGGAATCAATCGCAGAGTCGCTGGTTCAAATGCGGGCGCTTGATGGAGTTGATACAAGGCAATTTGAGTTTTCCTTCGTTTCTCTGCTGGTACAACCAAGCTCGTCACCGTTCCAAACGCAGGATCCGTTAGCGGTTCTACTTGAGCCTCTCCCGTTACTCGGAAGAGATGCAAGTCTTTCCCATTATCCGCTTCCTCCGCTGTATAAATAAAAGGTCCTCTTTGGAAAGCAACCTTCCCATAGGAGCTCTTCACATTTGGATGGGCTTGCCACTTCAAGATTGGGATCTGATAGCTGCATTCGATGACAACTTCAGCGGAAACCGCATTCAATTCTAGATACCCTTCTGTTATTTCTCTTTCGATTTCCTGGCCATTCACCTTCACCACTACATCCTCTAGCCAGTAAGGAATGCGCAAAAAGATTCGGCGCTTTGAATTGTGAATGATAAAGGTAGAAACTTGTGCGTTCCAATCATGTTTCTGAGTCATCTTCATTTCTTTGGAAGAATAGTTACTGTCAACCCACTGGTTTATATAAAGGATATTTTGTTCTTCATTTTCTTGGTAGAGATAACGATGAAGCGCTGGAATCGTCCGCGCAAGATTTGGCGGACAACAAGCACACCCAAACCAGGAAGGTCGCGTCGCTTTGACATGACTTTTATCTGGATTTTTTTGACTTGCTTCTGGGTCCACTTCTAACGGATTCACATAGAAGAAGTGCTTCCCGTCCAAACTCATGCCACTGATCATGCTGTTATAGAGAATGCGCTCCATGACCTCTGCATAAGCCACTTTATTTTCGTTCTGTTGCAGTTCGTGAGTGAAATTGAGCAGACCAATCGCTGCGCACGTTTCACAATACATCAAATCAGTAGGCAAATCATAATCAAACGTGAAGGCTTCTCCCCGAACTGTTGAGCCAATCCCGCCCGTTACATACATACGTTTCTCCACAATATTATGCCAAAGCGCTTCCGCCGCTGCCAAAAGCTTCTCGTCTCCTACGTGCCGCGCTGTCCCAGCCATTGCTTGGGCCATATAAACGAGCCGTACAGCATGGCCTTGTGCTTCTGTCTGTTCGTAAACAGGTTTATGGGCTTGATGATAGACCAGATTAATAATCGGAGCAGGTCCTGTTTCCAGTCCTCTGGCTTGATTTTCTTTCCATTGTTTCTCGTAAAAATCTGGATCCTGCCCACGTATTTGTAGAAAATAATGACTCAACGAAAGATATCGTTCGTCCCCTGTGTATTCGTACCAATGGACCAAGGCTAATTCAATTTCTTGATGACCGTCTGCTCCATTTATTTTCCCTTCTTCTGGTCCAAACGAACTTTCAATACAAGTAACAAAACGTTCTGCTACATCCAACAACCGGTGAGATCCAGTTGCTTTCGCATAAGCAACGGCTGCTTCAATTAAATGACCCGCGCAGTATAACTCATGACTTTGAAACAAGCGCCGAAATTTTAATTCGGGTGCCTCAATTTGATAGAATGTGCTGAGATACCCATCCTCATCTTGAGCAGCTTCGATTAAATCTACACATTGATCCATCATGAGGAGCAAGCGCCCATCCGGTTTCAGATGATAACTGTTGGCCGCAGCTTCGATCCATTTATAGAGATCACTATCTTGGAATAACCATCCATAATGGTTTCCATCCTTTTGTCCGGCCGCAATTTTGAAATTTTCAATAACATGACTTTTTTCTGTTGGAATATTCACATCTTCCCGTTCGCTTTCAATCGTTATTGAAGCACGGTCATGTAAAATATCCCACTGAAAGGGAAGCATAACATCTTTTACAACCTGAAAATACTTCGTCCAAAAAGGGTCTGTAACGCGAATCGAAAGAGGTCTTGTACCTAGTTGTTTCATGCAGTCAACGTTCCTTTCTCGCTAATAGAAGGGCAAAGTAGATTCCTTCGCCCTTCTCATTCTTATTATTGAATTACTACATATTCCAAGTTCACCATTTTTGCCCAATCAACGATTTGGTCTACTGTTAGAGCAAGAGACAACACTGTGTGGTGCCCACCGCCTGCTTCAATCCAAGCTTTTACGCCGTCGTAGAAGTTTGGTTTTGGTTCCCAAATGACACGCGCAACTGGAAGTGCCGGTGCTGGTACATCTGGCGTTACTGCTGTGACTGCATTAATGAGAAGACGATAGTGTGTACCCAAATCCAACATGGACACAACAACCGCTTCACCAGCTACACCGTCAAAAACAAAACGTGCAGGATCTTCCCGGTCACCAATTCCTAGAGGTTGTACCACAACTTTTGGCTTGTTAGCTGCTAAGGTAGGGTCAACTTCTAGCATGTGAGAACCTAGGATCACTTCTTTTCCTTCTACTAAATGATATGTGTAATCTTCCATGAATCCGGTGCGGTCATTTTCAGCCATCACTTTCATTAACCGATCAAGTGCTGCTGTCTTCCAATCGCCTTCGCCCGCAAAACCGTATCCTTCTGCGTTCAAACGTTGAACAGCCAAACCTGGAAGTTGCTTCATTCCATGTAAGTCTTCAAAATTCGTAGTGAACGCATTATAGTTGCCCCGCTCTAAGAAACGACGGAGGCCAATTTCAATTTTCAATTGCTCTTCCACATGCTCTTGGAAATAGATTGGGTCATGGTCGCCAACTTCTAAATCGGCTGCTTGTTGTAAGTCTTCATAAGCTGCGGCAATTTCCTCATCGGTGACTTGATTGATGTCAGCAACGAGATCACCGATACCAAAGTAGTCGACTGTCCAGCCAAACTGGATAGCAGCTTCCACCTTGTCCCCTTCTGTTACCGCAACATTGCGCATATTGTCGCCAAAGCGGGCTACACGAATGTTTTGGCTCTCTACATAGCCAATCGCACTCGCCATCCATTCTGCTACTTCCGTTTGGACACGCTCACTTTGCCAATGACCGACAACTACTTTATTGTTCATTTTCAAACGTGCGGTAATAAAGCCATGCTCACGGTCGCCGTGTGCACTTTGATGGGTGTTCATATAATCCATATCAATCGTATCCCAAGGAATTTCACGATTAAATTGGGTTGCCAAATGGAGCAATGGTTTTTGAAGCAGCTTCAAACCAGGAATCCACATTTTTGAAGGAGAGAATGTATGCATCCAGGTAATCACGCCAGCTACATCATCTCGGTAGTTCGCTTCTTTCATCATTGCTTTAATTTCATCTGCTGTTTTTACTACTGCCTTGAATTGTAACGGATAGGAGAATTTGCCTGAATCATTCAACCCTTTTACAATAGCTTCAGAGTCTTGTTGGACCACTTTCAGCACATCTTCTCCGTACAAGTCTTGACTGCCGGTAACAAACCAAAATTCTTTTTTCCCTGTTATTAACATTTAGTGACTCTCCTTTTTCTGACCATAATAGGCATTCTTGCCGTGCTTACGTAAATAATGCTTATCCAACAAAGCTTGATCCATCGTAATTCCGTGCGGATTTAGTTGCAGTGTGTGATAAGTCATCTCTGCTACCTGTTCTAAAACAACCGCATTATGAACCGCGTTCTTAGCTGATGTTCCCCAAGTGAAAGGACCGTGATCATTCACCAAAACTCCTGGAACTTGCTCCGGCTGGATGGATCTCTCAGCGAATGTTTCGATGATGACTGTGCCTGTATTTTTCTCATAATCCTGTTCGATTTCTGCTTGAGTCATTGCTCGAGTCACTGGGATACTTCCATAGAAGTAATCACCTTGTGTCGTACCGGCAGCCGGAATATCTAAACCTGCCTGGGCAAAAGATACCGCCCATGGAGAATGCGTGTGAACAACCCCCTTAATAGTAGGAAATGCCTTGTATAGCTCCACATGGGTAGCCGTATCACTGGATGGATTCAAGTTTCCTTCCACAACAGTTCCTTCTAAATCAACGACAACCATATCTTCGGGCTTCAACACATCGTATTCAACACCACTTGGTTTTATAACAACGAGGCCTTGTTCTCGGTCAATCCCACTGACGTTCCCCCATGTGAAAGTAATCAGATTATATTTTGGCAATAACATATTTGCTTCGTATACTTCTTGTTTTAATTGTTCGAGCATCATACTCCTCCTCTCATTAGTAGCAAAAGCAACCGTTTACAACTCTATTTTAGTTTTTTGGTACGTACGTGTCAATAACAATCATTATAATGGTACGGATATTTAACAAAAAGCTTCTCTATTTTGATAGAGAAGCTTTTGAAGTGTCTTGAATGAGAAGTTCTGGTTCATAGAAGATTGATTGTATTTTTCCTGCTGGAGATTGGATGGCCGTTAACAACAGCTGCGCTGCGTCTCTGCCCATCTGTTCTTTTGGATGACGGACAGAAGTTAGTGCTTTTCCGTTTCCATTCAACCGAAGACCTGATGCATCATGGCTGACTAAAGCTAGCTCCGTTGGAATCGATAAGCCAACTTCTCTCGCTGCCTCTTCAACGAATAAAGCAATTTGATCATTGTAAGCTACGATAGCAGTGGGCCTTTTGGGTTGCCTTAATAATGCTACAATCTCCTCGGTCAATGTATCCTGCGTCTCTGTTTCATACGTGAGGATATGTTGATGAGTGAGCGGCAAATCTTCTTTCTCCATTGTCTGGATGAACCCTTTTAAGCGGCTGCGCCCTTGAGCATCATCTGCCTTCGTAATAACCGCAATTCTCCTGTGCCCCTGATCAATCAGATGCTGTGTCGCAAGTTCTGCGGCTTTGACATCATCCATCGCTACAACTGGCGCTTCCATCTCTGGATAGGAAGAATGCAGATAGACAAACGGAATGCCTTCACGCTTGAATTGTAAATAGTAGGATAAATTCGGATTCAAATAGCTGCTTCTCGTTGGTTCGACAATAAAGCCATCCACTTTATGCTGCAGCATCATTTCCAAGCTTTTTTGTTCATGGATTGGATTATTTTGAGTGCTGGCCAGTAACAAAGAATAGCCTTTTTCTCTTAATTCCTCTTCAATGCCGCGAATAATGCTTGGAAAAATGTAATCCGAAAGGTATGTAGTAATCACGCCGATGGTTTTATTTGTCTGAGGCTGTGCTTTTTGGACAGACTCTCTGACAAACGTTCCCGATCCTTGCACTTTCTCAAGCACTCCCTCATTAACTAAAGAAGCAATCGCTTGGCGAATGGTGTGGCGGCTCACTGAATAAGTTTCCATCAACTGAGATTCTGCGGGAATTTTTTCACCAATTTGGTATTCACCCGTTTCAATCCGCTGTTGAATTTCCTCTTTCACCATTTGATGTTTGGTTCGCTTGCCCATCCGTTCTTCACCCCTGCCTTTTTAGGCCATTATAGCACAATTGGTACTTTTCGGGTATAGAAAAACAAATAGTCATCCGTACCATTTCACCATTTTCCGACTGGGCAAACTTTCCCGTTCAGACTCGCTCTGAACCCGACATAGCAGCCACATTTTGAACAAGTATGCTGTGCCCGAAAAGGACAGGTAGCGCAGATGGAAAGCCTTGAATCTCGTAATTCAGGAGACGCCAGATCGATTTCCATGGAGAGTTGCTCTTCAATTTCTTCCTGTATTTTTTCATCCGTTAATTGAAGCAACTCATTCCTTCGTTCACACCCCTTGCAACTCACCGATTATTTCCCCTCAATATATACGGAAACAACACTCTTTGGCGGAAGCGTAACGAATATTTTACCATCCATTACTTTCACGCCATCAAAGGCTTGTTTCACTATTTGTTCTGGATTCTCAAAGTTATTGTGTGCATCCATTGTTTCACCAATCAATGCTTCTCCCCAAACCGTTCCAACTACACAGTCAAGATCAAGTTCAACTTCATCTGCTTCTGTTAAGTGATAGTTACAGAATGATGCAGTAACCATTTGATCTTGCTTCGATACGGTGTAACTAGTTGTTTCTTTTGTTTCTCCAATTGCATCCAATCGTGTAGCATCCATATGATTTTTGTACAAATCAAATACATAGTAGGTTGGTGTTTTAATCATTTTTTCGCCTTCCGTTAAAATCATGGACTGCAAGACGTTGACCATTTGAGCGATGTTCGCCATTTGCACACGTCCAGCATGCTTATGGAAAATATTTAAGGTTAAACTAGCAACCATGGCATCACGAATGGTATTTTGTTGGTATAAGAACCCAGGATTCGTTCCAGGTTCAACAGCTAACCAAGAGCCCCACTCGTCGACAATCAAACCAACTCGTTCTTCTGGGTCATAGAGATCCATAATCGTGCTATGTTTTGTAATCAGTTCATCCATTTTATTTGCACTCTTGATTAAAGAGAACCATTCTTCCTCTGGAAAATCTGTTGCCGGCCCTTTGTTTTCCCAATTAGAAGTAAGTGAATAATGATGCAGACTAATTCCATCCATAAACTGATGAGCGTTTTTCATGACAACATCCATCCAGTTATAATCGTCAATATTCGGTCCGCAGGCAATCTTGTAAATACGGTCGGAAGTATAATTGCGTACATAGGTCTGGTAGCGACGGTATAGATCTGCGTAATATTCCGGACGCATATTCCCGCCACAGCCCCAACTTTCATTCCCGACACCGAAGAACTTCACGTTCCAAGGCTCTTCTCGGCCATTTTCCCGGCGCCAGTTTGCCATAGGTGATTCGCCAGGCATGGTCATGTATTCCACCCATTCCTGCATCTCTTGAACCGTACCGCTCCCTACGTTTCCGTTGATGTAGGCTTCTGCTCCAACTTGTTCACATAGCTCAAAAAACTCATGTGTACCAAAATAGTTTGTTTCTGTCACACCGCCCCAGTGAGTATTGACGATGGTTTTGCGGTTCTCTAATGGACCTACTCCATCTTTCCAATGATACTCATCCGCAAAACACCCTCCCGGCCAACGAATTACTGGAACTTTAATTGCTCGTAGCGCTTCCACTACGTCTTGACGAATCCCATTTTTATTAGGGATATCTGAATCTGGCCCTACCCATACACCTTCATAAATACAGCGGCCCAGATGCTCCGCAAATTGTCCATAAATATATTTACTAATTTTTCCGGTTTCTCTTGCAGTATTGATTTTAATTTTATTCAATTCATACACCAACCTTTATAATTTTATATTTCTCCGGGGATTCCAAAGACAGGAAACCCTTGTTCGTCCCATGAGAAAACTTGTGCATGGGCATGCCGATCCCAAACCTCCAGCGGATCTCCCGCCAATACTTTTTGTGGTCTCGCATGGTAAATTAAAACGTCTTCATTACCATCTTCACTAACCGTAAAACTATTATGCCCTGGCCCGTATAGCTGATTCTCTTCCGAGCTGACGAAAACGGGCTTGACGCTCTTGTTCCAACTATAGCCATCCATCAAGTCAGCATCTGCGTCGGCCCATAATAGTCCCATACAATAGTTTTCATCCGTTGCGCTTGCTGAGTAGGTGATGAACACTTTATTGTTACGGATAATGACTGCTGGTCCCTCATTCACCAAGAAACCTACCTTTTCCCAATCATAACTAGGAATAGAGAGTAAAATCTGATTGCCGGTAAGCGTCCAAGGATTCTGCATTTCCGATAAGTAAAGATTGGAGTTTCCAGGGATAGCTGGGTCTTTTTGTGCCCAAACATAGTATAGCTTATTTTGCCATTCAAAAACGGTAGCATCTAAACTAAAACTTTCAAAAGCTGTCTTCACTTGACCTTTTTCAACCCATGTACCTGTTAGAGGGTTCTCATCCCGGCACTCCAATACATACATACGGTGTTGGAATGTTCCATTATCCACTTCTGAGCTGCCCGCAGCCGCAAAGTAAATGTACCAACTGCCCTGCACAAAATGAATTTCCGGAGCCCAAATAAGTCGGCTCATGATTCCACCTTGATGCGCTCGCCATACCGTGGCTTGCTCTCCCTCCCTTAATTCATTCAAAGTTTTGGCTCTTCTCACCTCAATCTCCTGATATCCAGGAACTGACCCGGTAAAATAATAATAGCCATCCGTATGCTTATAGACCCATGGATCCGCTCGCTCCAGAACGATGGGGTTATTATAGGTAATCGTATTTAGCATAATAATCATTCCTTGTCTGTGATTTACATAATGATTTGTTTTTTATATAACTCTAATGAAGAAACTTTATGCACTAGAAAAGCACCAGCAGCTGTAAAAAAGAGAAAGAAACCTGCTGGAAACACCTGCGTTAGTATAAACAAAATAATAAAGATCAATAAGTGAAGCAAAGTGGCTTTGGGCAATAGAAAGGGAACCATAATAAGAAGTTTAATTTTCTCCTTCCAGCTTCCGTTTTCAATACTAACAATCGGTGTAAGAAAAATCAGCGTTTCAAGCAAGTAAAGACCCATCAGTATAGTTGGCACGGTTAGAAATGCTTGAAGGATCGGTTGCTGTTGTAGGATGTACCAGTCTATATACCACACTCCCGCTAGAGAATAGTAAAAAAGACCAATTCCATTGGCTTTCAGAAATCCTTTGAAATAATAGGAACTGAATTTTTTAATGATAGGAAAAATCGAGTTCTGACTCTCAAAAAACTCTTCATCGTAAAAAATTCGTAGCAATGCATAGCTAGCCGGAAAAAGGCCTAATACGCCAAAACCAATGACTACTCCTAGTAACCATATCCCGTTCAGAATCATGCAATACATTACAATTTCCAACCATCTCATCGCTGTTGAAGACCAGTTCATCATCCCACCTCTTTCTCTTTAACCCTTCACACCACTCAATGCTACTGATTCAATAATTTGTTTTTGGAAAATAATAAATCCTGAATTATTCATACTCCTAAAATTTTCTTGAAAAAATGTTTTTTCAACGATGAAGCATTCCAGTTTTCGGAATTGCCATTAGTTTTTCTAAATGCGCAAGCTGATTTGGCTTCACATTAGGAAAATTGGCGTATGAACCCTATTTTTGGGCGCACGAACC
>NZ_JARBEA010000052.1 GCF_028863945.1 Jeotgalibaca caeni
CAGCTAACAGTTCCTACTGCCAAGCCTGTAGTGGACTTTCACCACCAAGTTATCGCCCATGCTGGGCGCACAACAAAGAGCCAGTCATTTGTCTTTTCAAATGACTGGCTTTTTTAAATGATTCTTTCCATTTTCGCCAGTAAAAATGCAACGGATAATAAATCAGCTGAGCCTCCTGGACTAATGTTCTTAGAAATGAATTCTTTATTAAATTGGGTTATTTTTTGGATCGCATCTGGCTGCTTCATGCCGCCTTGTGCTAGAAATTCTTTCGCTTGTTTTTTTACTTCTTGCAACGTTTCGATATTACTGCGATGAATAATGTTCGAGTCCTCGCTGGACGCCATCAGCAAAAAGAGAGCTTCTAACAGCCGATCGTCCGTCTTCAAATCTACGGTTGCTCGTAAATAAGGCATTACTTCCTCCATCACAGAGGGAAATCCCTGTTCGACTTCCCCACGCACACCGGTAATTCCATACTTTTGGTATAATTTCTCTCCATTTGTAAGAAATGATTTGTTTTCTAAATGATTTAATTCCCGCTCCACGAGTCCTTCTGTGATTTGTTTTACATAGTCTACGACAAGATTTGTTTCAGTCGGAGTGAAGGCAGGCAGTTCTTCTTGTTCGTCTAGAATGGCTTGAAGATAAACCCCGTATGCGGTCAATAAAATACCGATAGAGAAGATAACGCCCTTGTGGGTATTAATTCCCTTCGTCTCCTCAAACATGGCTCTCTCGGCTTTGATTCCGATTTCACGGATCAGGGGAAGAAGTTCTTTTACGTCTCCCTTGTGTTGCATACCGAGTTGAACCAGTTCTGTAAAATAAGGACGAAAAACAACAGCACTTAAGATAAAAGTATGGATATCCATATCCGTATGCGCTCCTGCGTCGTATGCATCTACTAATCCTGGTTTGGGTGACAGAACGGCCTCAGTTAAAAGGGATTGTTCAGCATAGCTGCCTAGTCGTTGACTCCAGCGCTCTGCTTTTTCCTCCAATTTAACGCACATTCTGTTCATCCCCCTTGAGCATTTCTAAAATAATATGTTCTTTAGAATATTCTAGGTGCTTCGTAATAATTTCAGTAAGCCCTTTTTCATCTTTTTCTAACATGCCTCGGTAAATCATCCAGTGTTCTCGAATTGCTTTATCTCTTCTTGGACTTTCTTTCAGTGATATATCGCGGAATCTTCTCAAGTACTCACTCAACGAGGTAACAATTTGTGCCAGACGCGGCATACCGCTAAATCGATAAATCATGCTGTTGAAATCACCGAAGTATTTAGTTACCAATTGAATGTCATCGCGATCATTTGCCTCTTCGGTCTTTTCCAATAAGATACGCAATTCATTAAAATCTTCTTTCGTCATCAGATTCATCGCACTGATTGTAGATAAAATCTCCAAGACTTTTCGAATTTTAAAGATTTCGATTGCATCTGCAATGGTTATTTTTTTCACTACCGTACCAAAACCTGGAATTCTCTCAACGAGACGCTCTTCTTCCATTCGGCGCAACGCTTCTCTGATTGGGGTACGGCTAATATTCAATCGTTCTGCATATTCCTTTTCATTGATTCGTTCCTCAACGGGGATTACACCTTGAATAATGGCCTGCTTCAACCCTTTATAAACGCTCTCATTAATGGGAAGGTTCTGCTTCAAGTCTACTAATCTAATTACTTCCTCCATATAGTCCTGTATCATCTTTTTGCACATAACTCCTCTCTAATCAAATGTGATTGTTTACGCACTCTTTAGTATAAAGAGAAATTCACTAAAAAACAAACGCTTTTCAAATTCCTTCCTCCATACAAAAACTTCCCCTCCCTTTTGGTGATCATTCTAAAGAGAAGAGAAGTCGTATGGTTATCTGACGACTAATACATCTGTTGTTGCATGTTTGATGACATAGCTGGATACAGATCCAACAAGTGCGCGATTAATGGCTCCTTTTCCAGTAGCTCCAATGACGATTAAATCAATCTGATGCTCTTTGGGAAACTGTTGAGCAATGATTTCTTTTGGGTTCCCCTGGACAATAAACGTTCGAATCGTTACCTCTGCTTCCTGACCCAACTTTTCTTTTTCCGCTAAAAAGGTTGTATCAAAATCCGTATAGTCAACCAAGGAATGTTCAGGTGAGAGTGATTCGTACCTTGTATCAGTGACATGGACTAGAAAAATTTCTGCCTCGTTTCGCTTCGCGATAGCGATTGCTTTCTTAAACATGTGGTCTGCTTGTTGCGACTCATCAACAGGTGTCAGAATTCTGCGGTAATTACCTAGCATCTGTCCGTCCCTCCTTTTCATGAGTGCCACTTGCTACTTGTATTATATAAGATTACTACCTTAAAACAAAGCGTTTTCATCAAAACCACTCCTCTTATCTAGTCACCCATTTCTCTCTATAAAAAAAGAGGCTGGGCATGAATTTCATGCCGCAACCTCTCTTCTATCTTATTCTGTTTCTTCTTTCTTCAGCAAAGCTTTGCGAGAAAGGTTAATTCTTCCTTGACGGTCGATTTCAATTACTTTTACTTCAATCTTGTCACCAAGAGTCAGTACATCTTCTACTGCGCGAACACGTTCGTTAGCAATTTCAGAGATGTGAAGCAATCCGTCTTTTCCTTTAAGGATTTCAACGAAAGCACCAAATTTCTCAATGCGTTTCACTGTTCCTTCGTAGATTTCACCAGGTTTTACTTCATGCGTCAATTCTTCAATGATCTCTTTTGCACGCTTAATCATTGCAGAATCAGCAGAAGCAATACTTACGTTACCATCTTGATCGATGTCAATTTTAACTCCTGTTTGATCAATAATGGAGTTGATAGTGTCGCCACCTTTACCAATTACCACTTTGATTTTCTCAGGTTTGATTTGCATCATTTCAATCTTCGGTGCATATGGAGAAAGTTCTTCGCGTGGAGCTGCAATAACACTTTCCATATGGTCAAGAATTTCAATCCGTGCTTGTTTCGCTTGGATTAATGCTTCTTCCAAGATTTGAGACGTAATTCCGTCAATCTTGATATCCATTTGAAGTGCTGTGATTCCTTCTCTTGTACCTGCAACCTTAAAGTCCATATCGCCTAGATGGTCTTCCATCCCTTGGATATCCGTTAGAATGGTGTAGTTTTCGCCATCTTTTACCAATCCCATTGCAATCCCTGCTACAGGAGCTTTAATTGGAACACCTGCGTCCATCAAAGCTAATGTTCCGGCACAAATACTTGCTTGGGAAGAAGAACCGTTTGATTCTAGTACGTCGGCTACTAAACGAATCGTGTATGGGAATGCATCTACATCAGGAATCACTTGTTTCAAAGCGCGTTCGCCCAGTGCTCCATGTCCAATTTCACGACGTCCAGGTGATCCTGCACGACCTGTGCTACCTACAGAGAATTGTGGGAAGTTGTAGTGGTGGATGAAACGTTTGCCCTCTTCTACGCCTAGACCATCAAGAATTTGGTGTTCGCCAAGTGGAGCAAGTGTACAAGCAGAAAGGGCTTGTGTTTGTCCACGAGTAAACAATCCTGAACCGTGTGTACGCGGTAGAAGGCCTACTTCAGAATCAAGGGAACGAATTTCATCCAACTTACGGAAGTCAGGACGGATTTTATCTACCGTAATCAAGCTACGTACTTGATCTTTTTCCAAATCTTCGGCAATTTGTTGTACTTCTTTCAAAATACCCACAAAGTTTTCGTCTTCCATATATAAATCAGTAAAGTGGTCAACGATTTCTACTTTTACTGCTTCAATTTTTTCGTTACGTTCCAATTTGTCTTTGGTCAAAATCGCTTCTTTCATTTTTGTACTGAAAGCATCGCTCATTTGTTTTACCAAGTCTTGGTTATTAGCTAGCAAGATCACATCCATTTTTTCCTTGCCAAGTTCAGCAACGATTTCTGCTTGGAATGCGCATAGTTCTTTAATTGCTTCATGACCGAATAGAAGTGCTTCTAGCATTCCTTCTTCTGAAACTACTTTTGCACTGCTTTCTACCATGTTGATTGCATCTTTCGTACCAGCAACGGTTAATTCAATATCAGAAACTTCTAATTGTTCTGGAGTTGGGTTCAAAATCAGTTCGCCGTTTACGCGACCAACGTTCACACCAGCAACTGGGCCAGAAAATGGAATATCTGAAATGGAAACAGCTAAAGATGAACCAAGCATTGCTGCCATCTCTGGTGTACATGCTTGATCAACGGACATAACAATGTTCGTTACTTGCACTTCATTACGGAATCCTTCTGGGAACAATGGACGCAATGGACGGTCAATCATACGAGCTGTTAGCGTTGCGTGCTCGCTTGGGCGTCCTTCACGTTTAATAAATCCACCAGGAATTTTCCCTACTGAATACATTTTTTCTTCATAGTTCACAGTCAGTGGGAAGAACCCTGCATCTTTTGGTTCTCTCGATCCTACTGCTGCTGTGAGAACAACGGTATCACCATAGCGTACAAGCACAGCCCCATTTGCTTGCTTTGCCATTTGGCCAATTTCCACTTGCAAAGGACGGCCTGCCCATTCCATTTGGAATACTTTCTTTTCTGTCATTCCTACATTTCCCCTTTTTTGAAATTACTTCCCTGTCGCTGACTACTAGACAAAGGTCAACTCATTTTGGTAAATGAACTCACATTTGCATAGTAGTGCCAAGCGGAGGGAGCTACTCTTTATTATAGACGATATTCAAATGAATTTGCACACATTTCTTCTTTCTCGATAAAGAAAGGGACTGAGAAAAATCCCAGCCCCTTGATCAGTTATGCTTAACGACGTAATCCTAGTCTTTGGATTAAATCACGGTAACGTTGTACATCTTTTTTACGTAGGTATGCCAACAAGTTACGACGGTGTCCAACTTTTTTCATCAATCCACGGTAAGAATGATGGTCCTTCTTGTGTGTACGTGCATGTTCATTTAAAAGATTGATTTCGTAAGTAAGTACAGCAATTTGTACTTCTGGGGAACCAGTATCTCCTTCATGAATCGCATATTCTTTGATGATTTCGTTTTTACGTTCTTTAGTCAATGCCATTCTTTTCACCTCTTCTTCTTATTTTCCCTTATTCTGAGTAATACGTTGGTGAATCGCAAAACCAAGAACAAGGTTGTGTAATTAATACAGAGTTAAGATTACCTTATTTTATTCTAAATTGCAAGAAAAATATTCTCTTATAAACCACGGTACATCGACTTCAATTCTAAGACTACATCACGCAGTTCAGCCGCTTTTTCAAACTGCAAGTCTTTCGCTGCTTGACGCATTTCCAATTCGATTTGTTCGACAAAAGCACGTCGTTGTTCCATCGTCATTTGTTTTGACATTTCCAGCGTGCTCATCTCTTCGTCTGCATCTTCTGGTGCATGGGTAATTCGAATTAAATCGCGCACTTCTTTGATGATGGTCTTTGGTACAATGCCATGTTTTTCGTTGTATTCTTCTTGAATGGTACGACGACGTTTAGTCTCATCGATTGCTTTCTGCATGGAATCGGTAATGCGTTCTGCATACATGATGACCTTCCCGTTCTCGTTACGCGCCGCACGGCCGATCGTTTGAATCAGCGCTCGCTCGCTTCGCAGGAACCCTTCCTTATCCGCATCTAAAATGGCTACTAAGGAAACTTCCGGGACATCCAGCCCTTCCCGTAGCAAGTTGATTCCGATTAAGACATCGAACTCTCCTAAACGCAAGTCACGGATAATTTCTGTTCGTTCCAATGTTTTGATATCACTGTGCAAGTATTTTACTTTTATCCCGATTTCTTTCAGATAATCCGATAAGTCTTCCGACATTTTCTTGGTTAAGGTAGTAATGAATACACGCTCATTGCGTTCACTGCGGATATTAATTTCACTAATCAAGTCATCAATTTGACCTTTAATGGGCCGCACTTCGATAATCGGATCGAGCAACCCGGTCGGACGGATAATTTGTTGGGCAACTTCTGTTGTTTGCTCATACTCATAAGGTCCTGGCGTTGCCGAAATGTACATAATTTGATTTACATGACCTTCGAATTCTTCCAACTTCAATGGTCGGTTATCAAGAGCAGACGGCAACCGGAAACCAAAATCAATCAATTGTTGTTTACGCGCCCGGTCTCCATTATACATTCCGCGTATTTGTGGCATGGTCATGTGCGATTCATCTACGACGATTAAAAAGTCATCCGGGAAAAAGTCGATTAACGTATACGGTGCTTGTCCCGGCTTTCTTCCATCCATATGACGTGAATAGTTCTCGATTCCGTTACAATATCCCATCTCAAGCAGCATTTCGATATCATAGTTGGTTCGTTGTTCTAATCTTTGTGCTTCCAGTAATTTGTTTTCTGCTCGTAATTCGGCTAAGCGTTCTTTCAACTCAGCACGAATGGTTCCGACCGCCTGTAGAACTTGCCCTTCATTGGCTACGAAGTGCGTTGCCGGGAAGATTGGGAAATGATCAACGTCATTTTTAATTTCACCGGTCAATACATCCACTTCTCGGATACGGTCAATCTCATCGCCGAAGAATTCAACGCGAATTGCCTCACTCTCTCTGGATGCAAGGAAGATTTCTACCACATCTCCGCGCACACGGAATCTCCCCCGCTGAAAGTCGATATCGTTTCGTTCAAACTGCATATCAACGAGACGACGCAGCAATTCATTGCGCTCCATCTCCATACCTTGCCGAATCGAAAGGACATGCTCACGGTAGTTTTCTGGATTCACTAATCCGTAAATACAGGAAACTGAAGCGACTACAATCACATCACGCCGTTCTAACAACGAACTGGTGGCGGAATGGCGTAGTTTATCAATTTCATCATTTACGCTGGCTTCTTTTTCTATATACGTGTCACTGGAGGGAACATACGCTTCTGGTTGATAGTAATCGTAGTAACTGACAAAGTATTCGACAGCGTTATTAGGAAAAAATTCTTTTAATTCTCCGTATAATTGTCCTGCCAATGTTTTATTATGCGCCAACACCAAAGTTGGACGATTTACTTCTTGAATGACATTCGCAACAGTAAAAGTCTTCCCAGTTCCGGTAGCACCCAAGAGGATTTGCGCTTTCTTATTCGCTTCTAAGCCTTCAATTAGCTGACGAATTGCTTCTGGTTGGTCTCCGCTTGGTTGATAATTTGATGTTAGTTGAAATTGGTCTTTCATTCACCATTCTCCTTTTTTCTATACCCTACTATTTTACCACCATTGCGCCTTTTCGCCAAACAACTGGTTTTCAATTTTTATTGCAAAGCCTATTGATTTTATGTATAATATGGCGTGTTGACATTTTGTCTGACGTAAGTTGAAATACCAAAGGAGGGGTGAACCCAATGCCAAATATTGATTCAGCTATCAAACGTGCTCGTACAAGCGAAAAAGCAAACGAATTGAACAACGCTAAAAAAAGCGCAATGCGTACTGCTATCAAGAAATATGAAGCAGCAGTAGCAGAAGGTGCAGATAACAGCCAAGCGTTGTTACAAGATGCATTCAAAGCAATCGACTCTGCAGCATCAAAAGGTTTAATCCATAACAATAAAGCATCTCGTGACAAATCACGTCTTGCTAAGAAATTGAATAAATAATTTCTCTTAAAGCAAAAAGCAGGCCATCCGGCCTGCTTTTTTAAGTTCCCGCATATTGGAGCA
Source organism: Jeotgalibaca caeni (assembly GCF_028863945.1). Lineage (GTDB taxonomy): Bacteria > Bacillota > Bacilli > Lactobacillales > Aerococcaceae > Jeotgalibaca > Jeotgalibaca caeni. The sequence continues at coordinate 7,678 of NZ_JARBEA010000052.1, forward strand.
TGAAGAGTTCAAACTGGATTTCTTTCAAGCTGTTCCCCGTTTTCATGTTTTTCTCTGCTTCAACCAACCCAAGATATGCCCGCATCAAAACTTCTTCACTGAGATTGCGGATTTGTTGGTTCGCAAGCTTAATTCGGTACGGATGAATTTTCAAAACTTTTGCCATATCAGGTTGCTGATACCCTTTCTTCGCCAACAATTTTACTTGCAAAAGCAAGCGGAACTGCCCGAGAAGAATGGCATTAATTTTAATCGGTTCTTCTTTTTGCAAGATCAAATCACGATACGTTTGAATTGCCTGCTGCGTATTCTTATTCAGCACATCTGTCACAATCTCAAAAATATTTTGCTCTAAATTACGCGGCACCAAGTCTTCTACCATTTTTTTGGTGATCTTTTTTGTATCCATTGCAGCTAGGAAGAGCTTCTGTAATTCATGAATTCCTTTGGATAGATTTTCTTCTGTACGCTCAAAAAAGAATTGAGCTGTGTTGCGATCCATATCAAAGCCCTCTTCTTTTACATAGCGACTCAAGTATTGGCGTGTTTCGGTTGCACCAAGCGGCGATACATCGACAATCGTAGCTTTTTTCTGTAATAGCTTGCTAATCTTCTTCCGGTTATCCAACTTCTCATAGGGAGCAAAAAAAGTCAGAATAGTGGTATCTGCCGGTTGATTTACGTACGCTTCCAGCCAACCAATATCATGTTCCAAATTATTCTTCGGTTTCTCCCCTGTAAGAAATTGCGGATTTTCGGCAATCACCAATCTGCGTTCGCCAAAAAAAGGCAGCGACTCTGCATCTTCTAAGGCCCGGTCAAGAGGGACTTCTTCCAAGTTATAGACCCCTACATTCAGTTCTTGGTCGCCCTCGTCCATTGAATGACGCAAGAGAGCTTCCCTTGCTTCTTGGATGAAGAAAGACTCCGTCCCTAGAAATAAATATACCGGACTAAATTGGCCTTTTCTTATTTTTACTAACTCGGTTGCATAACTCATCGGTTCTCATTCCATTCCTCACTATTTCCCACTTATTGTAGCATAATTTCAAAGCTCTGTTTCTGCTGATTGTAAAGAAAATGGATCGCTCCTTGTTGGTCGGTACGAAAAATAACAATTTTCCGTTCTTCTAGCCGATCGATGACAGTAGGCTCTGGATGTCCATACCGATTGTTCTTCCCGACAGAAATGAGCGCTGCTTTAGGATTTAATTGTTCTAAGAAAGCTTCGGAGGTAGAGGTAATACTCCCATGATGCCCAATCTTCAAAAAATCGACTGCTAGGCTTGGATACCGCTCCAGCACAGCTCGTTCCCCCGCTTCATCCAAATCCCCCGTGAAGAGCCAGCGATAGCCTCCTATTTGTGCAGCCAGAACCAGTGAGTCCTCATTCGTGCCCTTCCCTTTTTCCTGTGGACTTAATACTTCAAATACAAAATCCCGTACAGCAATCTGTTGGGATGCCTGAACCGGATAAACTTGAAAGTTGGGATCCTTTATTTTACTCATTTGTTCTTGCCAAGCAAGTGTTTCTTCCATCCCAGAAGCAAGGTACATGTTTTCAATCTCATATTCATTCGCCAAATAGCTTACGTTTCCCAAGTGATCCTGGTCGCTATGAGTTACCATCACCGCATCCAAACGACGTACCCCTTCCGCCTTCAAGCTGTTGACCAGTTCTTTTTGATGACGATTTTTATCCACTCGGACTTGCCAATCTTCTGTTTGGAAAAACGGAAGCTTCCCGCCTGTATCCAGCAAGGCTGTTCCTTTTTGATGTGGGGCGATAAATAAAATGGCATCACCTTGTCCCACGTCCAAGTGAATGACTTTCCCTGTAGGATCAAGATAGGGAGCAAAATAAAAGAAGACAAAGGAAAGCACCAAGAGAAAAAAGCGGCTCCTTTTCCCCTTCCCTTGTTCCATCGCTATTAAAAAAGCAATGATTCCCATCCCCAATACGCCATACCAAAAAGCATTGGGTCGCCCTGTAATCATAACAAAGGCATCCAACTCTGCTAGGTAACGGGTCATTTGTTCCATCAACAAGAGCGCCCGCTCCAAAATGAAGTGGGGAATCATCAAAAATGGGAGCGGCACCTGCAAGACTGCCAATAGCGCTACCAGCCAAAATAAAGGAAAGAAGCAATTGGAAAAAAAGAAGGTAAAGATAATGTTTACGAACATTCCCAGCCACGTTACTTCAAAGAAATGATAGCTTAAAATGGGAAAGGAAACGATGGTCATGATAAAGGACAAGAGAATCGATTGAGAAAAAGCCGATAAATGGCTTTTCTTTAGGGGACCTGCTAACAAATATAGAATTCCAGCCAGTCCATAGCTTAATTGGAAAGAGATTTGGAAAAGGAGAAACGGATTTAGCCATAATGCAAGGAGAATTGTACAAGCAAATGCATCCTTTGCATCCATCTTCGTGCCAGCCATTTCAGCACCTATCAACAAGACGTTTGTCAAAACTGCCCGAAAAATACCGACCCCACTTCCAACCAAAAGACCATAGAAAATAATACTGACCAGCAGAAAGAAACGGGAAGTTTCCTTTGTAACACCACTTCGCAACAGTAAAAATCGAATCAGCACGATGAGAAACTGAACATGCATCCCTGAAATTGAGAAAAGATGAATAACTCCTATCTTTCGGTAAGAATCCATTACTTCTCCGTCTATTTCTTCTACTTGATTAAAGAGCATTGCCAATAAATAATCGGTCATTCTCCCTTCCGGAAGCCGTCGCTTCATCTCTTGTATCATTTTTTGCGGTGCGTTTCTTAAATATGGTCCCCATCCCACTAATGCTTCTTGTTTTTCTATTTCGCTTATTTCTGCCGTCCAATGGATTCCTCGTTGATACAAATAGCGTTGATAGTCAAATTGATGATGATTACGAGCTCCTTCCGGTTCCGTAAGCGTAAAACGTGCGCGGAGCAGGACCGGTTCTTCCATTGATTCCCAGGCATCTTTATCACCTTCACTCTTTAAGGTGTAAAAAAACGTTATTTCTTCCCGAACTTTTCCGTCTCGATACGTAGCAGTCCCTGATACCAAGTTGCCGTTTATCTTTACTTCAGAAGGATACACTTCCAATTGTCCAATAGAAAGGTCTGCTGGAAGTTGGGTTTGATTGGTGTGAACATGAAACAGTGTGAAGAGTGTCGTCAAACCTAATACGAGACTTAATAAGATGAAAATAGACTTATGCCTGAAGCAAACCGAGCGAACGAAAAAGAACCCAAATAACCCCCACGCCACTACATTCTTCGGAGAAAGAATGAGCGCGATGAGGGCTGCTGCTGTAAGACTGGATACTAAATAATAGCCTTTATTATCCTTTAAGATGTTCGATAATGGGATCGGTATGGCACTCATGTGGTTCCTCCATTGTCTCTTGTTGAGACGAATTGGGAGAAATGTGCGTTAAAGATTGGAAATATTTTGGATTCAGCGACACTTTTTCATAGGGAACCGACATTTTTTCGAGTAATTGGATTGCATAATCACTATTATGGTAATCTTCCAAGTAATATACTTTTTTAATTCCGGCTTGAAGAATCATCTTCATGCAAGGAAGACAAGGGAAATGGGTTACATAAATTTCAGCACCTTGTGTTTGAATCCCAAACTTTGCACACTGCAAAATAGCATTCATCTCGGCGTGAATCGTACGTACACAGTGCCCATCGATGATATAACAACCGTCATCAATGCAATGCACGTCACCTGAAACTGACCCGTTGTATCCACCTGCAATAATCCGCTTATCTCGAACAATCGTAGCCCCTACTTCTAAGCGCGTACAGGTACTGCGTAAGGATAAAAGTACCGCTTGAGCCATAAAATATTGATTCCATGGAATTCTTTCTTGCATCCTGTTATCACTCCTTTTGCTATTCATCATACACTACTTGAGAGGAGTTTCCAGTGCTTTTTTATTCCATCTTTTCCGCATGCTTTCCCTTTTTTATTTTGATACAGTAATCTGTTCTTTTAAGGCATCAAACGTTTTTTGACCAATCCCTTTTACTTCCATCAGCTCTTCTATGTTTGCAAAGGAACCGTTATCGGTTCGATACTGCAGAATCAGTTGCGCCTTCTTCTCACCAATTCCTGGCAAGGTCAAAAGAGCGGTCACATCTGCTTCATTGAGGTTAATCAAATCGGTTTCTGCAACATTTTCGCTCGGAAGTTGACTTTGAACCGGAACCACTTCTTCATCCTTATGCGGCACATAAATCATCATCTGATCACTCAGCTGCTGGGCAAAATTCAAAGTTGCCGTATTCGCTTCGTCTTTTAGCCCCCCTGCCAATTCGATGACATCATATACGCGCATATTCTGTTCAACCGGATAAACGCCAGGGTTTCTTACCTCGCCCTTAATATCCACCATCCATTCAACTGGCTCGACCGTACTTTCCAAAATAGGAGCTGCGGTACTCGATTCCTCTTCTTCGATGACCCAGTCCGATAAAGGTGCTTCCTCCTCCGCTGGTTCGCGGTTCAGCAGCAGCAACCCGATTCCAATTGTTTGAAGCAAAATAAAACCTGCTAACAAAAAAAGCTGGTACTTTTTCACCCATGTTCTCCAATTTTCCATTGTCACCACTCCTCTCTTAATAAGTACGCAAAAAGAAGCAGTTTCCTTTATTTAAAAAGAAAAAAGTAGCCAGAATGAACTCCAGCTACCCGATTATTGTATTCATACATCCTAATTTGTTGTCGTTTGTTCTTCTGGTTCATCATCTGAGTGGAAATAAAGATAGATGACATATGCCCCCACCAAGAAAATCATCACTGGAAATACAAAGGGCTGTTGGAGAAACAGGATGATGCTTCCGAAGCCTGGCAATAGCCATTTCAGGGTACCAATATAATTTTCTCTTGCTACAAGGACCGCATCCTCGTTGTTATTCGCATCCCCTTTGGTGACGAGCCCTTCTTCCGTAATTTCTTTCACTCGATGCGTCACGATTGTGTCATCGTCTAGAAAGGTAATGACTTCGTCAACGCCAATGCTTTCAAAAGGCTCACCTTTTACAATTGCGTAATCTCCTGGCGAAAACGCTGGTTCCATACTGCCGCTGATGACAATGTATCCTTTATGGCCAAACAACCCTGAAGCTGAAGGTGCAGATAAAAAGTTCATAATACCAATTAAAATAAAAAGACTAATGAGAACGGTAAAGATAAGTTGAATAATCCGTTTTACTAATTTCATTGTCTACCTCATTCATTATTATTTTGCGTATTTCTCTTTCATTGCATCTTCTATTACTTTTGGAACAAGTTGAGAAATATCACCACCGAACATGGCGACTTCCTTAATCAAACTAGAACTGATGAAGCGATACTCCGGCGAAGCCAGTAAAAGAACGGTTTCTAGTTCTGCGGCTTGGAGACGGTTCATCATGGCGATGCTTTCTTCATATTCGAAATCTTTTACATTTCGCACTCCACGAAGTAACGCGGTAGCGCCTAACTCCTTCGCCATCTCAACTGTGAGGCCGCCGTTATGAGGGACCACTTTTACCTTGGGGTTGTCTCCCAGAACTTGTTTGGCTAAGGAAATTCGTTCCTCACCAGTAAAAAGTGACTTTTTGGAAGTATTTGTTGAAATGGCGACCACCACTTCATCAAATACATGCGTTCCTCTTCTGATTGTATCCATATGCCCATTGGTTAAGGGATCAAAACTTCCTGGAAATAAGGCAATCTTCTTCATTTACTCACCCATCCCTTCAAAAATCTCGATGGCAATTGTGCCATATACCGCACGTTTTCTTTTTTGATACGGTCCAATTTGATCCGGCAACTCATGATACTTGTCCATTTCACAAACGAATACTGTTTCTTCGTCCACTACTTGATGAGCCAGAAGCAACTGAATATCGGACTCCGTTTTCTCTGCTTGATAAGGCGGGTCAATGAAGACCATTTGGAAGGTTTGACCTGCATGCTCTTGAGCAAACTTTTCCACATTTTTCCGCGAGTCCCCGAACAAAACGGTAAATCGTTCTTTTTCTTTTGTTACTTCAATATTTTCGCGAATCACTTGAACCGCTTTTCGATTTTTTTCGGAGAGAACCGCATGTTCCATCCCTCTCGACACCGCTTCAATCGCTAAGCCACCGCTTCCGGCAAACAAATCCAAGCACCAACCCCCATCGAAATAAGGACCAATGATATTAAATAAGGATTCCTTTACTTTATCGGTTGTCGGACGTGTATTGTCTCCTGGAACAGGCTTCAATCTTCTCCCTTTGTATTCTCCTGCAATTACTCGCATTGCGTTCACCTCGATTTATTTTGATTCTAGAGTGGATGTTGTTTCTTTTTGATCGAGTGCATGAGCAAAGGTCATATCGATTTCAGGACGGTGAGATATTTCTACTTTACGCACATAATGGAGACTTTGCAGACGTTCCATCTTTTCTTGCACTTCTTCTTTGTCTACATACATCACGATATACTTCAGCCGATTGGATACATAATGAATGTAGCCGAACCGTTTTAAGTTTTTCAACTGACGGAGTGTATAGACCCAGATAATGATTCCTTGTCTTTCCTTCATTTCAAAGTTCAATATCTTTCCTCTTTCCTAGATGTATTTCGCAAGCAGTCGGCAAACCAATGACAGATAGAGAAAAAGCATCCCCAGCGGATACGAGAATATTGTTCGACACCGCGGACGCAATCCGTTTGGCAATCAAGTCCAACTGTACTTGAAGATTTCGTTCTGCCATTCGGTATTGATAGACGGCTTCATCCATATCCATCACCCGTTTCGCTTGGTAGAGTTCTCTTCTCGTCCCCTCATAGTCAGGAGCATACGTTCCGTAAGCTTCAATCTGACTGAACTTCTCCTTTGCTTCCTGGAAGAGAGCAATCTTTTCCTTCGCTTCTTTGGAGGCCTCTAAAACTTTTTTGGCTGCTTTAAACTCTTTCATTGCCTGACTTGCTTCGATTTGTGTTACAACTTCTTCACACTTTTTTTCTAAAGCGAATAGTTCTTCGTTAATAATCATTCGCAATTCCCCTTACTTGAGTAGGAATAATAAATCGTCATCAATGACTTTGAGAGCGATCGATTGAAAAGATGGTTCTTTGAGAACTTTCCGATTATTCTTATTCGAAAACAACAAACCAAATTGAGTTGGCGTATCGAAGATTCGGTCTCCACTAATATATAAACTTTCTACTTCTTGATCTATCTCGTCAGTCGGAGGCATTTCTTCAAAGGTCAATTCCCCTTTGCCAAGCTCCTCCGTCATCTCCTCTGCCAGTTCATTTAGTTCGGTTGAGGGTTCTAAAGATGGAAGGTCCTTGTTCAAACGACTCATTTCAATGTAGCTGTAGAGCTGTCTTTCTTTCTCTGCCAGCACTGCTGGACTTTGTACAGGAACCTCAATGACCGGTTCTGCTTCTTCCGTTTCCGTATTCACAACCGTGTAGAAATTCAGATCCCTTAATTGCTGGGGAGATACGTAATGCAGTCCATAAATTTCGTTATTTTCGGGATGAATGAAAATCATTAAAAAGGTTTCGTTTTCAAACTGAATCAACGGGAACCATTTCCATTCTTGGGCAGATAAGGAAAGATAGTATTCTTTTCCTTCTTCCGTAAAAATAAACTCTTTGGCTAACTCGGTTTCGTCATAGACATTTTCACGGCTCATCCCAATCCGAAAAGGCCCCGTGTTGATTTGATTGCCTAAAACAAAAATTGAATAGATCGTATTGTCTTTTACTTCCAGCTGAACATACTTCTCTGGATCTGTGTCATAGGTCCACCACTCTGTTCCCAGACCGCTCGGTGCAATCCGAGCAGGCTCCCCGTATCGCGCCATATACTGCTCCACAGGCTCATTCATGTAATGCTCATAACCACTGACCGGCATCGGATAAACTCGATCTTCCATATCCATCGTTTTTTCCTGTATTTCTTCATTGGTACCTTTTGTTGCCGGCATTTCTTGTTGCTCAACAAAAATCGGGAGGTAGTATAAACTAAATAAAAATAGAACACTTAATACAAACACCCGTTTTATCATTTTCCCCACCAGTTTCTTCTTGTCAAAACAAAAACTCCTGACTTTTGGTTGATTGCTTCGGCAAAAGAGGCTGGAATCATTCTCCCGCCTCTTCCTCTTTACCTTATCAAAAAATGTTACGCTTGGCTTGCTCGAATCCGATTCTTAATGGAGATGTTATGGATAATCCCAATTGCCACAGAGGAAACGAGAATACTCGAGCCTCCATAACTCATGAAGGGAAACGTCACACCTGTAAGCGGAAGAATCCCAATCGCTCCACCCACATTAATCGTTCCTTGAATCAAGAACATCGTCGCAATCCCGATACAAACCAATTGGCTATACGAATCCTTCACTCGTAAACTAATCCGGTAAATTCGGTAGACCAAGTAAAAGAAGAGCGTTAAGACTACCACCACTCCTACTAATCCCAATTCCTCAGCCGTAATGGAAATGATGAAGTCCGTATGTGATTCAGGTAAATATCCAGATTTTTGAACACTTTCCCCTAATCCAACTCCAAACATCCCTCCTCTGGCTAACGCATAGAAGGAATTCACGAGTTGGAAGGAAGAATCTTGCATATCTTGGAAAGGATCTAAGAAAGCTGTAAACCGTTCTGCCATATAAGTAGGCATGAATGGCAAATTGCCGAATAACTTCATGATTCCAATGAAGAGTGTATAAAAAATTCCGACTCCGCTAATCGCTAATAAGCCATATTGGAAGCGAATGCCGCTCAATAAAAACATGACAAAGCAAATCCCGCCGATAATGATGACGCCCCCCATATCAGGTTGCAACATCACTAAGAATAAGAATACAGCCATAAAAATCAATGGTTTCTTCAACAAACGAATCATCTGTTTAAGAACAAAACGAAACTTCGTTGTTTTCGCCTCGTCCTTCTCGCCCTCATATCCAATCTCTGCTAAGGCTTGTTGGTTGTTGGAGAAGAAGACAGCCAGATAGAGAATCATCGCTATTTTCAAGAACTCAGTGGGCTGAATACCGAATGTACCGATATTCATCCAGGCGCTCGCTCCATTCGTAGCACTCGCCCCTTTCGTAATAAACCCTACTACGATCAAGTACAGCAATGCGAAGAATAAGGCCACAAGTGCGATCCCGATTAGTCCTTTTGATTTTATGATTCGGTGATTGATGAGGGAAAGAAATCCTACAATCCCCAAACTCACAACAGCAAAAACCAATTGCCGAATAAAGAAGTACTCAGAATTATTAAAGAGGGTCATTGCCATGTAGCTGCTAGAACTATAGACCATGATTACCCCGATCGCCATCATCAATAAATACGGAGCAAGCAGCTTCCAATCAAAATAACGAAATTTTAGTTTGAACCCCTGCAAGATTACATTTTCTTTCTGTTTCATTATCATTCCTCTTTTATCGGTAATTCAGGTTTATGAGTTTCATAATACTGATTATACATATTGTTTAAGGAAGTTTCTAAGTCGCTTAAAATGCGATACCCTTCCTCTTTCTCTAAAATCCCTAAGCGAATGGCAAAATCAATCTGTTTGGATAATCCAAATAACTGCGTATCAACCACTTCTTCAAACGCTGGGCAAGCAGCAAAACAAAGATGTTCTTTTTGACTATCGATTAAAGAGTAAATTTTTTCGGTGTCATTTTTTAAGATTTGAAGGGCTTCTTCTTTACCGACCATATCCATCCATTTTCCTCCTCATCGTCGTTCTACCCGAAGTTTTATCCATTATAACATAGAAAATTCATCCATTAATAGCACGATTACGACAAAAGTAGCAACTCCGGTTCAAATACGTGAAATTTTATTCATTTAAATCGAGTAGGAGGAGCCTCACGGCTCCGACCTCTCACACCACCGTACGTACGGATCCGTATACGGCGGTTCAATA
>NZ_JARBEA010000053.1 GCF_028863945.1 Jeotgalibaca caeni
TTTGACGTTTAGGCATGACAAAACCCCCTATATAGGACTTGAATTAATTCAGTGTCCTATATAGAGGGAGCATATCATTCTAGAGTGGAAGCAGCTTTTTTCTTAAACCAATTTATTCGAATTCATTCAAATAAAAAATGCCGATGGTACCAATCCCGGTGTGTGCACCAATGACTGCGCCGATTGGGTAGTCGATTACTTCACCTACGCCAAGTTTTTGAGTCATGTGTTCTTTCATTTCCTTAACGGTCTCATGATCATTCGTATGGACGATTAAGACCGTTTGTTCCTTCAATTGTTGCGCTTCTGTTTCTAAACGCTCGTACATGCGGTTCAGTACTTTTCTACGTCCGCGTAATTTATCCTTTGGTACCAGTTTCCCGTCCACAACTTCAAGCAAGGGATGGATATTCAAAAGTCCACCGAAAAAGGCACTGGACTTCGATAAACGGCCACCTGCTGACAAGTAATTCAAATCTTGGACAGTGAAAATAGAAACGGTATGTTCAACCATGAAACGAACGCGTTCTTCGATTTCTTCAATAGTAAAGCCGTTCTCTTTCATTTGAATCGCTTCGCGAACCATCAAACCAATACCAAGGGATGCAGTGCGAGAATCAATGATTTTTATATCACAATCCGGGTAGTCTTCCATTACTTGGCTCTGAGCCAGTACAGCAGCCTGATAGGTGCCCGATAAGTCAGCGGATAGAGTAATATAGAGTCCACTCTCGCCAGCTTCAGCAATACGGCGAAATGACTGATCAAATTTTTTCAAGTTCACTTGGCTAGTAGAAGGGTGTTTCCCTTTACGGATAAAATCATAGATTTCTTCGTTCGTAATTTCAAACATATCAATGTATTCTTTATCGCCCATTACAACGGATAAAGGTAAAACTTCTACGTCATGTTCTTGTAAATACGATAATGGTAAGTCACATGAACTATCTACAATTAATCTCATTTTCTTTCCTCCTCACTTTCTTCCTTAAGAAAGCTTTAGTACTAGTATAGCACGTTACCACTTAAGGTGGGGGCACGAGTTGTAAAATTAGGATGTGGAATCCGTTTGTTCAAAGGCTTCCTGGATTCGTTCAGCAACCTTCACAGGAATTCCCAACTTCTTGAAGTCTTCCATGCTGGCTGAACGAATATTGGTCAAGGTCTTGAAATGGCGAAGCACCTTGGTCCGTGTTTTTGGTCCCACCCCTTCGACTTGGTCCAATAGAGAAGAGAAACTGTTCTTGCCACGTACTTGCCGGTGGAAGGTAATGGCGAAACGGTGGACTTCTTCTTGGATACGTTGGACGAGATGGAAGGCTTGACTACGTGAATCCAGCTCGATGACTTCGTTTTGTTCTCCAAAGAGCAGGGACGCTGTTTTGTGCTTGTTGTCTTTTACCATACCCGCAACCGGAATATCTAAGCCGAGCTCATCCTCTAGGACTTCCTTTGCAGCTCGAATTTGAATCTTCCCGCCGTCCATCAGGATTAAATCAGGCAATGGTTTCCCTTCGCGTAAAAGGCGGCTGTACCGGCGGCGAATCACTTCTTGTGTGGTCGCAAACTCGTTACTGCCTTCTACTGTCTTAATTTTATATTTGCGGTAGGACTTCCGGTCTGGCTTCCCGTCCTTAAAAACAACCATCGCAGACACCGGATTCGTCCCTTGAATATTCGAGTGGTCAAAGGATTCAATCGTCTCCAAGTATTCTGTTCCCATGGCTTCCGATAATTCTTGGATTGCTCCGATACTCTTTTGTTGATCTCGTTCCATCATCATGAACTTCTCATTGAGAGCAAGTTCACTGTTAGTGGTAGCAAGGTCAAGAATGCTGCGTTTATTCCCACGCTTTGGTATTCGCACAGCTGCTCCCAAGGCTTCGCCTAGCAGTTCTATATCCGTACCTTCAGGGACCAGAATTTCTTTCGGTAAAATATGGTTTTGTTCTTGGTAGAATTGCACGATAAAAGAAACCAGTTCTTCCTCTGGTCTACCGTAGCAAGGGAAAAGGGCGGCTTCCCGCTTAATAACAGTGGACTGACGTAAGAGGAACACTTGAATGGAGATCCAGCCTCGATCTAGATGATAAGCAAAGACGTCCCGGTTCGTGTAGTCGCGAGACATAATGGTTTGTTTCTCAACGGTTTCTTCGATGTAGCGAATTTGATCTCGAAATTCCGCAGCTTGTTCAAAGTCGAGTGTTTCTGCAGCACGCGTCATTTTTGCGACGAGGTTATTCTTGATTTCTTTGACATCACCATTTAAGAAGCTGCGAATCCGATTCGTTTGTTCCTGATATTCTTCGGGTGATACTTCATGATCGCAACAACCAATGCATTGACCAATGGAATAGTACAGGCAAGCACGTTTTTGATTTTTTGCACACTTTCTTAACGGATACACTTTTTGGATGAATTGTTGGGTTTCAGAGGCGGCATAAACGTTTGGATACGGTCCGAAGTAGATCCCACCATCATTCTCGACGGTTGAGGTAATGATGAGCTGTGGATCTTTTTCATTCGTAATTTTCAAATAGGGATACATCGTGCCGTGTTTCAATTTGATATTGTATTTAGGTTGATATTGTCTAATTAAACTGATTTCCAGCAACAAAGACTCTTTCTCTGTTTTGGTCACAATAAATTCGAAGTGGTCGATTTCCTCAACAAGCAAAGCAGTCTTTCCTTCATGCTTATTATGGAAGTACGACTTCACGCGGTTGCGTAAATTTTTTGCTTTTCCAATATAGATGATTTCTTTGTCTTTGTTTCTCATGATATAGCAGCCGGGCAAATCAGGCAGGAGGGCCAGTTTGTTATTAATTTCTTCTCTGCTCATTGCGTCCATTCCTTTATGTTGTCTTTCCAATAGTATACCACGAAAAAGCACAGGCGTTCCCCAGAAGGATTGCCTGTGCAGCTTGATTCTATGTGATGATTATAGTCCGCACTTTAATTGTGCAGCACAGTTGTTACAGGTGTTGCATCCACCTAGATCTTCTACTGTACCGATGCGGCAGATTGGACAAGTGTCGCCAATCTCATTCCCGATGGTTACATCCGTTGATTCTAGGTCAGCGATTGTTTCTACTAAGAACGTTTTGTCCTTGTTTACTTTCTTCGCTTCTTTTTCTTCTGCTTCAGCTTCATCGAAGACATTTTCTTCTGCTTTCAGTGTCAATACTTGGCTGTCACGGCTTCCGTCTACATATACGGTACCGCCTTTTGCACCGCCGTCATACAAGCGCTCATAGATTTTTTCTACTTGCTCTACCGTATAGCCTTTTGGTGCATTTACTGTTTTCGAGATAGAGCTGTCTACCCAACGTTGGATGGTTGTTTGTACATCTACGTGTTCTTCTGGAGACAATTCCATTGCTGTGGTAAAGAAGTCAGGCAAGTTGTTTGGATCAGCATCTGGATTACGATCCAAGTATTCTTGAACGATTTCAGCCTTCACTTCAATGAACTTACCTAAGCGTCCGCTACGGAAGTAGGAGAAGCTGAAGTATGGTTCTAAACCAGTAGATACGCCGGCCATTGTTCCAGTTGATCCAGTTGGTGCAACAGTCAATAGGTGAGAGTTACGGATTCCGTGTTTCAATACACCTTCACGAACGTGCTCTGGCATTTTCTTCATGTAGCCTGTATTCACGAATTTCTCGCGTAATTGTTGTGTTTCTTTACCCGTTTCACCAACTAAGAATGGGAAGCTTCCGCGTTCTTTCGCTAATTCAATACTTTCTTCGTATGCTGTAACAGCAATTGTTTCCATTACTTGGTCAATTAGTTGATTTCCTTCTTTAGATCCATAACGAACGCCACAATAAATCAGCATGTCCGCAAGACCCATGATTCCTAATCCAACCCGGCGCTCGCCCAATGCTTGCTTCCGGTTTTCTTCCAAGAAGTAAGGAGTGGAGTCAATTACGTTATCTTGCATATGAACGCCCATGCGTACTGTTTTTTCTAGTTTGGCAAAGTCAACCATTTGCAAGTCTTTGTTTACCATTTCAGCTAAGTTAACAGCTGCCAAGTTACATACAGAATAAGGTGCCAATGGTTGCTCACCACAAGGGTTTGTCGCAACAACTTTTTGACCGTATGCACGTGCATTTGTCATTTCATTCGCATTGTCGATGAAGAAGATTCCTGGTTCTGCTGCATAGGTTGCACATACATTAATCAGCTTCCACAATTCTTTCGCTTTGATTGTACGGTAGGTACGAACAGCATGTCCTTGTGCTTCCCATTCACGAACGTCACCAACGTTTACCCATTCAGCATCGTAGTGAGCCATTTCGCTTGCGGAGTAGTTTTCCACATCTGGGAAACGTAGCGCATATTCAGCGTCAGCTTTTACAGCTTCCATGAAGTCGTCCGTAATACATACAGAGATGTTTGCTCCTGTTAGGAACTCAGAGTTGTTTACCGTGTAGGTTCCGCCGTCACGCAATTTCATTTCTGCGTCGCGAATAACTTCTGGCTCAAATCCGCCATGTCCAGGGAAGTTCTTGTAGTTCACAATTCCTGTATACATATTCGTTTCTTTTGGTGAGAAAGGTGTGAATTTTAGTCTTTCGTGTGCAAGTGTCCGAATTTGAGTATCTTCAAAGTTTTCTGTAATGTAACGCAAAATACGTGGATTCTGCATTTTTGAAATAATGAATTCAATAATATCTGGATGCCAGTCTGCCAACATAATCATTTGTGCGCCACGACGAGATCCGCCTTGTTCCACTAAATGAGTGAGCTTGGCAATATCGTCCAACCAAGAAACGGAACCAGAAGAGCGGCCGTTTACACCACGTGCTAAGGCATGTCTTGGACGCAAGGTAGAACCGTTCGTTCCTACACCGCCACCACGGCTCATGATTTCCATTACCTTCTTACGGTGGTCAGAGATGCCGCCACGTGAATCAGGCACGAAAGGCATTACGTAACAGTTGAAGTATGTTACATCCGTACCAGAGCCTGCTCCGTAAAGCACACGTCCAGCCGGGATAAAGTTCTTTTCTTTTTGTTCTTCGTAGAATTTGATGAATGCTTGGTAACGTTTCTCTGGAGAGATTTCTACTTCAGCCAATCCATGCGCATTCCGCATAGCAATTTGTTCGTAGTATAATTCTAGTGGTTTGTCGAGAGTAATAAT
Organism: Jeotgalibaca caeni; assembly: GCF_028863945.1. Lineage (GTDB taxonomy): Bacteria > Bacillota > Bacilli > Lactobacillales > Aerococcaceae > Jeotgalibaca > Jeotgalibaca caeni. The sequence continues at coordinate 5,156 of NZ_JARBEA010000053.1, forward strand.
CGAACGTGTTACCACACCATCTTCTTCCATAGAGAAAGAATCAATATTTGCACGGTATTCTTCAGAAACTTGAATTCTCGCCGTACCATTTTCCCAATCCAATGAAACGATTGTACCAGTACCACGCGCAGGGTACTTTGGATCTTCTTTAACCGTTAAGAGAACGAAGTCGCCTTCTTTTAAAGTTAATTTCTTCGTATCTTTAAACGAATAGCGGTCTAACATAACCAAACGGGCAACCCCGTCATAAGTAATATGCATATCTTCAGTAATCGGGAACACTGCGTCGAATTGTTCAATGTCTTTGTTTAGTTGCTCGTAGCCATTCTTTAAAGTGGATGAAATTTCTGTTGCCACTTCAATCACTCCCATCATATCTTCTGTACCACAACATCTAGTGTTCAGTGGTGTTAATTTCTACTACATATATTAAGGGAGTTCAGATAGAATTGCCAGAAGAATGTTTGATGAGAAAATATGAAAAGGAAGAGAAAGCATGAAGTGGTTGGCTTTATAATTTAATTTAACCAACTTTTAGACGTTCGGAGGAGGTAAAGAATAATTTGGAGTATTTATTCGCAAAAAATAGCTTACCATTTTTCACCGGATTTGTATACCGCAGAAAGAAAACAAGCGTTAAAGAGTTAGATATTGTATAATAGAGGAAAGGCCGATCGATACAGACAAATTGCCCGTCAACGGGAAAGAATAAGGAGATTTTATGAAACAAGAAAACCAACAAGCACCAGTAAGTAAAAATGAGGTTGTAACAGTTACTTTTGAAGATTTAACTTCAGAAGGACTAGGAGTAGGTAAAGTAGAGGGGTACCCTTTATTTGTAGTGGACGGATTACCTGGAGAACAAGCAAAGGTAAAAGTTACGAAAGTCGGCAAGTCTTATGGCTTCGCGCGCATTGAAGAACGCCTCACTACCTCCCAAGACCGCATTCCAACTCGCGATGCATTAGGAACACAAGTCGGTACGATGCCGCTGCAACATTTACGTTATGAAGCGCAACTGGCATTCAAACATAATGTAGTGAAACAAGACTTAACCCGTATCGGCAAATTGCCGCATATTGAAGTTCTTCCAACAATAGGAATGGACAATCCATGGGGATACCGTAACAAAGCACAAATTCCAGTTCGTGCAAAAGACGGAAAATTAGTAACTGGTTTCTTCCGCAAGAAGACCCATGAGTTAGTGCCAATGAAAAACTTCCACATCCAAGATCCAAAGATTGATGAGGCAATTGTGGTTGTCCGAGATATTTTACAAGAGTACGGGGTGAAGGCATACGACGAGAAGAAACATACTGGTATGATTCGTCATATCATGATTCGTCGCGGTTACCATACAGGCGAAATGATGGTGGTTCTTGTAACACGGACACCAAAATTATTCCCAATCAGTAAAATTGTTCCAGATATCTTAGGAGCATTGCCAGAAGTAGTGAGCATCGTCCACAATATCAATCCGAAGCGGAACAATGTCATCCTCGGCGAGGAAAGTGTTGTCCTGCATGGAGAAGATGTGTTCCATGATCAACTATTAGGACATACCTTTGCGATCAGTTCGAAATCTTTCTACCAAGTGAACCCGGTTCAAACTGAGAAGCTGTATCAATTAGCTTTAGATGCGGCAGAGTTGACTGGAGAAGAAACCGTTATTGATGCGTATTGTGGAATCGGAACGATTACTTTAGCTCTAGCTGAGAAAGCAAAACATGTCTTCGCTATGGAAATCGTTGAAGACTCCATTCTAATGGCAGAAAAGAATGCCAAAGAAAATGGGATCGAAAACGTAACCTTTGAAGTAGGCGCAGCCGAAGAAGTATTGCCGAAGTGGGCAGGAGAAGGCGTCAAAGCAGATGTCATTGTCGTTGACCCGCCGCGCAAAGGTTTGGAACAAGCCTTCATCGAGGCAGCTGTAGAAGTAGGACCAGAAAAAATTGTTTACGTCAGCTGTAACCCAGCAACACTCGCTCGTGACTTAGCAATTTTTGCTGAAAAAGGCTACCATGCCACAACTGCACAACCTGTGGATATGTTCCCGCAAACCTTGCATGTCGAAACGGTCGTAGCTTTGCATAAAGAAAAATAAAGAGTATCAAATAAAAATCGTTCTTCTCATCCGGAATCGGATCGGGAGAGCGATTTTTTTAGTAATTATCAAAATAGAAGATAACGTCCGTTAATAGTTTTTTTGCAGGCAAAGAAAGTTGATTGATAGAAGGAGCGGTCGAGGACTTTTCACAAGGGTTCCGTATATCTATCAATCAAGTTTCCGTATATAATAAAAGAAGACAATTACAAATTTGGAGGCGCTAAAATGAATAAATTTGGATGGGCTTACATTGGCTGTGGCGGAATCGCCCACACTACGGCAAAAGAATTGATACAAACAGAAGATAATCAAATCGTCGCTGTATGGAATCGGACCAAAGAAAAAGCGGAAGAATTTGTGGAAGCATACGGTGGAACGGTCTACGATACGCCGGAAGAAGCCATCAACGCTGCGGGAGTAGAAGGCGTATATGTGAATGTGAACGGAGATATGCATGCAGAGTATACGCTCTTGGCTCTTCAAAATAAGAAACCAGTACTGTGTGAGAAACCATTTACGGTCAATGCGGAGAAGTCGAAGGAACTATTCGACTATGCGAAAGAAACCAATACGTATGTCTCAGAAGCAATGTGGACATGGCATAATGAGACAGCCTTTCAAGTAAGAGAATGGATCAAGTCAGGAGTTATTGGAGAAATTCAATCGGTTGATTGTGCTTTTATGGTGCCGCTTCTCAAGTTTACGGATAATCCACGATTGACAACGCCGTCGATGTTAGGCGGAGCGTTATTGGACTTGGGAGTTTATGCGATTCGTTATTGCTATGAACTCTTCGGCAATCCAGATTCGATTGAATGTGTGGGCGAAATGGGCGAAGTCGATTATGGTGAAACCATTACCTTCCGCTACCCTGACTTCCCAGCGAAGATGCGTATCTCCATGACGGAAGAAGGGGAAGAGTATTTTGAAATACAAGGAACAAAGGGCTCCATCTATGTTCCACAATTTCACGCATCCAAGCGTGCGACATAGAAAATCGGTGATAAGGAAGAAAACTTTGAAATGGAAGGCCTTCTTTATGGAACACAATTTTCAAACGTAGCAGCAGAAATTCGCGCAGGAAGAAAAGAAGGAGAAAAGATTTCTGCTAAAAGCACGATTGAAGTAATGGCATTGATGGATGAATGCCGCAAACAAATGGGGCTTGTGTATCCGCAAGAGATGGAGCAATAAAAACGTGCGAAGCTTGATGAAGCGCAAAACTAAATTAATGAAATAGATTTTTATTTTGTGTTTGTTCTTTGTTTTCAGCTCGTTTTTTCCTAAAAAAATAACACATGTTCCGCTAGCCGCGAACGTAAAAATTGTGACCCTACGGCATGCGGACTGTTCAACTTTTATTTCCTATGATGCATGGATTGAATTCCTTCAAGAGGCAGGTGTAATTTTTTGAAAAAAAGAGAAAAGGACGTAACGCAAACTTTTTATCTGGACCGTACGGAAGAAGCGGGAGCAATCGGAATAATCGCAGCAGAAGGTACGGAAATTATTCCGGCTGGTGCAACCCTTTATGCGATGCCGGTCGGAGAGAAGAATGCAGAATATCAACGAATCGCGGATGAACAGGAGGTACACTTTATTTTTGAAGATCATCTTCCTGAAATTGACTTCTATACGGTACCGCAAGTCGATCTGTTTGCCCAGGATCGTACCGGTAACTTTTTTGGTACGGTAGGAGGAACAAGTGATCTGACGAGTGATCAACCGATTTGTTACATCCAACGAGATCTGTCTTGCTGGCTCCTTTTTGAGAGCGGAGCAGATTTCTTAGAAAATATGGCAGACTGGAGAAGTCGGTTGAAACCTTATCAGGGAGTCCACTTCTATTCTTCGAAGCAAGAAGCAGAAAAAGACTTGTCCTTTATTCATGTGTCTCCAGTCAGAGACCCGGAGGAATAGACATTGAAAATTCAATTTGAACTTACAGAGGAAGACTATATTAGCTTTAATCTTCATCATTTGGAACATTCGCCTTCACAAAAGCGGATGTATCAGCTATCACGGTTTTTGTTGCCGATGGTATGTGCAGTGCTCATTTATCTAATCGGTACGTTCGTGCTGAACCAGCCGAGCGCTTACTGGATTTTCGTTGCCGTTATTTTTGTAGTAGTCTGGACGCTGACGTACCCTAAACAACACATAAAATTAGTTACGAAGCAGCTGAAGAAAATGAGTCGGGAAGGGGATAATTCTACCTTTTATGGTAAAAAAACCATGACAATCAGTGAGGACACGATTACAGTAGAAGGCAATCAGTCAACAGAAATCGTCGCGAAAGAAAATATCAAAACGATTCGCGTACATGAGGACATGGTGTTACTCTATTTAAGTGCGGTCTCAGCACAAATTATTCCGACACGTTGCTTAGATGCCGCAACAAAAAAACAGCTACTAGAAACTTTACCAATAGAAAGGAGCGAATCATCTTGGACGGTAGTAAACGAAGCACGATCAAAGTAGGCTCAAAAGTAAAAGTGGTACAAAAACAAGATCAACGTTCCGGAAAGCTGACGGAAGGGACGGTAGCCCGCTTGCTGACGAAGTCTCCTACGCACCCGCATGGAATTAAAGTGATGTTGGAAGATGGAATCGTTGGCCGAGTAAAAGAAGTAATCGAATAAAGGGGAACGCGTATGGAGATAGAAGTCGTCTCACATCAATCACAATGGTCCTTGGAATACAAACAAGAAGCAGAAAAAATCAGCTCGATCCTTCAAGAAATTCTCGTTGACATCCACCATATCGGTAGTACCGCAGTAGCGGGATTGCCTGCCAAACCGGTGATTGATATCATGCCGATTGTCACAAATATAGACATGGTTGACCTGTTAAACGAACAGTTTGAGACACTCGGCTATGAGTGTATGGGTGAATTTGGAATGGATGGACGCCGATATTTTCGTAAAGGAACGAATCGACGGACCCATCACGTCCACATATTTGAACAAGAGAATGATCGAGATTGGATGCGTCACCTAGCTGTACGGGACTATTTACGTACTCATTCGAAAGAATCAGAAGCTTACGGAAAGTTGAAACAATCGTTAGCCGCTTCATTTCCTACCGACAATGAAAGGTACTGCGAAGGGAAAGATTCATTTGTAAAACAAATGGAAAAGGATGCCATTGCTTGGTATCAGAATACGATTCAAGTTCGACCAGTAAGACTTTTTGATGCAGCAGCCATGCTTCACATTTATGCTCCTTATGTGAGGGAAACGGCGGTAACCTTTGACTATGAAGTTCCTTCACTCCATCAGTTTAAGGAGAAAATCGCAACCGGGATGGAGCAGTATCCGTACCTCGTTGCGGAATTAGGCGGCCGGATAATGGGTTATGCGTATGCTTCACCCTTCAAGGAACGTGCGGCGTATGCTTGGGCAGTCGAGACAACCATCTACCTGGACCGAGAGGAACGGGGAAAAGGAGTCGGGAGATTGCTGGCCCATCAGTTGGAAGAAACGTTGCGCCGCCAAAACATTCTGAATGTAAATGCCTGCCTAGCTTATACGGAGCGAGAAGATGAGCACCTAACCTCAGCCAGTTTCCTGTTTCATGAGCGGTTAGGTTTTAAGAAAAACGCTCATTTTACTCAATGTGGGTACAAGTTCAACAAATGGTACGACATGATTTGGATGGAGAAACTGATTGGCGAACATCTGAATCAACCAAAAGTAGTGCTTTCCTTTTCTCAATTAATGGATGAAAACAATCATTCACTTCCTTGGTTGCACACTTAAAAAACACGATACTTCTGAAAAGGCAGTTGACCCCGGCTGTCAAGATAGCTATAATTAAAAGCAGTGTGTTTACAAAAAATATGGCTAATAGGAGTTATCGAACGTGGAGAAGGAAAAGATTGTTTCGTTCAAAGAGGTTACTGCAAATCCAGCACCATTGGGCTTGATGGGGTTTGGGATGACGACTGTTTTATTAAACATTCATAATGCAGGTTTCTTTTCATTAAATGCTATGATTTTGGCAATGGGTATTTTTTATGGCGGATTGGCACAAGTCATTGCTGGAATTATGGAATTCAAGAAAAATAATACGTTTGGAACCACTGCGTTCACATCGTATGGCTTTTTCTGGTTATCATTAGTTGCATTAAATATCTTGCCGATGATGGGGTACGGCGAAGCAGCCGATTCGCTGTCAATGGCAGCCTATTTATTCATGTGGGGACTCTTTACCTTCTTTATGTTCATTGGAACCCTGCGGATCAGTCGTGCTTTACAAGTTGTATTTGGTTCGTTAGCCCTTTTATTTTTCCTATTAGCGATTGCGAACTTCACAGGTTCAGCTCTCATTTTAACCATTGCCGGTTACGAAGGCATCATCTGCGGCTTCACTGCTATTTACGCAGCAATGGCACAAGTTATTAACGAATTATACGGCAAATCTGTTTTGCCGATTGGCGAAGTAAACTAATTCATCATACAATCAATCCAGAGCATCCTCCTTCTCGTTGAAGAGGGGTGCTCTTTTTTCGTCTTTTTCTAACCGTTAGGAGGTTGGAAAAGGGGACCCCTTCATGATACAATACATTCAAACGAACGTTTGAATGTTAAAGAGAAAGGAATGAAATAAGTGGAAGAGGTAGAATTAGAAGTTTGTCAGACTTCCGTTATTCACGAAGAGAAAGTGAATCGTGTGAAGACTGAACTACAAGCAAAAGATTTTTCCGAATTAATCGTACTGAGTAAATGCTTGGGAGATGTTTCTCGCATTCAAATTTTATACGCCTTGTCGACCTATAAGGAAATGTGTGTGTGTGACTTAGCAGCAATAGTGGGTGCGAGTATGGCTACCACTTCTCATCATTTACGTTTCCTGAAAAAAAATAAAATAACGAAATCTTATAAAGACGGAAAAATGGTTTATTATTCATTGGCTAATGAAGAAATTTCAGCGGCTATCCAGTCCTTACTCAAGGTAACGGAAGAGGTACAGCATATTTTTAGTTGAGAAAAGGAGAGCGACATGGCTAAAACAAGTACACACCATGAATGGATTCTAGAGGGAATTGATTGCGCGAACTGCGCGAACAAGGTTGAGAGAGGCGTGGCAAAGGTTGCAGGTGTAGCGAATAGCAGCGTAAACTTTATGACACAAACCTTGAGCTTTGAAGTGTTGAATGACCCCGAAAATCAAATTTTATCTCAAGTGAAACAGAAGGTACATACGTTGGAGCCGGATGTTATTCTGAAAAATAAGGCGGACGGTACACTGGTTGAAATAGGATCGAAACCAGTCGAACGGGACAATGGAGAAATCAATGAAGGGGAGACGAGCGGGCTACGAACAAGGATCATCCGCCTGATCGTTGGTTTCTCACTCATGATGGCGGGGATTTTTATTCCATTAAATGGACTGACTACACTTGCTTTGTTTGTGGGAGCTTATTTGATTGCTGGTTATGATGTATTATTTCGTGCGGTACGAAACATCTCGCGTGGGCAGCTTTTTGATGAAAACTTTTTAATGACCATTGCAACACTGGCAGCCTTCTATGTGCAGGAATATCCAGAAGCTGTAGCGGTCATGCTATTTTATCAAGTAGGAGAACTTTTCCAGGAGGTTGCCCTTTCGAAGTCGCGTCGCTCGATCGCAGACTTGATGGACATTCGTCCTGACTATGCGAACTTGGACGCGGGAAGTGGAATTTCGAAAGTATCCCCGGAACGTATAAAAGTAGGAGACCAGATTCTGGTTCTCCCTGGTGAAAAAGTTCCACTAGACGGGACGGTTACGGAGGGAACTTCTTCTATGGATACATCCGCCTTAACGGGAGAATCGGTACCACGAAATGTGAAACCTGGTGATTTTGTCCTAAGTGGCTTTATCAACCGAAATGGCGTGTTGAAAGTAGTGGTGGATAAACCATTTGCCGAATCCACGGTCAAGAAGATTTTAGATTTGGTAGAGAATGCTAGTGGACGGAAGGCGCCGGTCGAACAGTTTATTACGAAATTTGCGCGATACTATACGCCGATCGTGGTAGTAGCTGCCTTCTTATTAGCCTTTGTGCCGCCATTCGTGTTCGCTGGAGCGACGTTCGATGAATGGATTTATAGAGCAGCTATTTTTCTAGTTATTTCCTGTCCATGTGCGCTGGTCGTTTCTATCCCCGTTGGTTTTTTTGGGGGAATTGGAGCTTCCTCACGCAAAGGAATTTTGGTGAAGGGCAGCAACTACTTAGAAGCCCTCAATGACTTGAAGTATGTAGTAATGGACAAGACCGGAACCTTAACAAAAGGAAAATTTGAAATCATTGCGATTGAACCTCAACCGAGCTTCAAACCAGAAGAGTTGCTTGAAATAGCTGCTCATGCTGAGGCTTATTCAAGTCATCCAATAGCTGATTCCATCAAGGAAAGGTATGGTACAGAAGTTGAAGAAGAGCGTATTGCTTCTTATAACGACATTTCTGGACATGGAATACAAACAACGATTGATAACAAAGAGGTACTGGCTGGAAATGCTCGTTTGATGAAGAAGTTTACTGTAGAAATAGAAGAAGTAAACGAAATGGGGACCATTGTCTACGTGGCTGTAGATAGAAAATATGCTGGATATCTCTTGATTGCAGATGCAATCAAGGATGATGCGGCAGAAGCCATTTCCATTATGAAAAAGCAGGGCATCAAGCAGATCATCATGTTAACGGGAGATTCCAAGTCCGTTGGAGATGCAGTGGCTGAAAAATTGGGCATCACAGAGGTATATAGTGAATTGCTTCCGCAAGATAAAGTGGCAAAGTTGGAAGAAATTCTTGCGAGAAAGAAGAAAAATGAGAAGGTCGCCTTCGTTGGAGATGGAATCAATGATACGCCTGTTCTCGCTCTCTCTGATATCGGCTTTGCCATAGGCGCTCTCGGATCTGATGCAGCCATTGAAGTTGCAGACGTAGTCATCATGGACGATCACCCTTCTAAAATAGGAACAGCCATGCAAGTAGCGAAGGATACTCGCCTCATTGTTTGGCAGAATATTTTATTTGCAATGGGAGTGAAAGGGCTGTTTCTTATTTTAGGTGCCTTTGGAGTTGCTTCAATGTGGGAAGCGGTCTTTGCAGATGTCGGAGTAACCGTGCTGGCGGTCTTGAATGCCATGCGAATCCTAAATAAGTAAACCGGATTCCTTTTTCACTTAGTTCGACAAAAACCACTCGTCTCCTTTATAGGGATGAGTGGTTTTTGCTGTTTTTAACCACCAAAGTCAAACATTTTAGCGTTCTATGCTATGATGAATCTAGAGTACAAATCATGGATAGGTGGGACAGCGCAATGGAATTATGGGATGCATATGATCAACAGGGAAACGTAACCGGAGTAGACTTGGTAAGGGGAGAGCCGATTCCAGAAGGGCTCTTTCACATTGTAGTAGAAGTTCTGGTTCGTCATGAGGACGGGACCTATTTACTGATGCAACGTGATTACAAGAAAGAGGGACATCCTGGTTTATTTGAAGCAACAGCAGGCGGAAGTGCGTTAAAAGGCGAAACGCCAAATGAAGCCGCACTGCGGGAGCTAGTAGAGGAAACAGGGATTGCTGCGCGTGAACTGACTCATCTTAGTATTGCGAGAAGTACGCATACTATTTTCTATGGCTATCTTTGCGTAACCGATATTGAAAAAGATGCAATCACTCTTCAAGAAGGAGAAACGATTGGCTATCGTTGGGTATCCCGAGACGAGTTCGAGAGCTTCCTCCAATCCACTGCTTGTATACCAACACAGAGAGAACGATTGCTGCCTTCTATGAACCAAGTGTGAGAGCAGAGGAGGAACGTATATGCTTTCTATTTATGAAGAAATAAAAACGGAAATAATGAATGATCCTGCGAATGAGAGATTTACGGAACAAGGAATAGAGCCTTTATTTTCAGCACCACAAAATGCACGAATTGCGATTATTGGACAGGCTCCGGGCATCCATGCGCAAAGGACGAGGAAATATTGGAATGATCAAAGTGGTGTTCGTCTGCGCCAGTGGATGAATGTGACGGAAGAACAATTTTACGAATCGGATCTCTTTACCGTTCTGCCCATGGACTTCTATTATCCAGGCAAGGCTAAAACGGGAGACCTACCGCCACGAAAGGATTTCGCAGAGAAATGGCATCCGCGAATCTTAGCAGCATTGCCAAAAGTGGAGCTGATTCTCCTCGTTGGCAGCTACGCGCAAAATCATTACTTGAAGAAACAAAAGCACCGCACCTTGACGGAAACCGTTCGGCATTATCAAGACTACTTGCCGACCTATTTTCCGCTGGTACATCCGTCTCCCTTGAACGGTCGGTGGCTGAAGAAAAATCCTTGGTTTGAGGAAGAGGTTCTTCCTGAATTGAAGCAAAGGGTTCAAGCGATTGCGGAGAGAGGAGAATAAGATGGATAAGAAGACTGTTTTAGCAGAATTGGAAACATTGGGGAAAGAGACCATCAAAAAGAGATACATTTCCAATGGTGCAGTCGAACCGTTATTTGGAGTGGCAACGGGCGCGATGAAACCGATGGCGAAGAAGATCAAACGAAATCAGGCTTTGGCGGAAGAGTTGTACGCGACCGGGAACTATGATGCGATGTATTTTGCCGGTGTGATTGCCGAACCGGATGCCATGACCGAATCAGACTATGATCGGTGGATGGATGATGCGTACTTTTTTATGCTTTCGGATTATGTGGTGGCTGTAACTTTGTCAGAAGCTGCAATTGCTCAGCAAGTTGCCGATAAGTGGCTGGAAAGCGGCGATGATCTGCGGATGTCAGGGGGATGGAGTTGCTACTGTTGGCTACTAGGGAGCCGGAAAGACCATGAATTTGAACCGGATAAAATGAAAGGGTTGTTGGAACGAGTGGAAAGAACCATTCATCTGGCCCCAGAAAGAACCAAAGCTTCGATGAATAATTTTCTCTATACGGTCGCAATTTCCTATCTCCCCCTACATGAAGAGGCAGTGAAAACTGCAAAGGCAGTTGGGCGGATTGAAGTAGGAGAAGATAAGAAAAAGAAAACGTTGCATGCGTTTGAGAACATTCAAAAAGAGTTGGAGCGAGGCAGACTCGGCTTCAAACGGAATTATGTTCGCTGCTGACGGAAAGATGGGGGCACCACTGATGAAACAAATCCATAAAGGTTGGTCCGATGACAAGAAATACTTGATTGAGTCTGAACAGGGGAACCAACTCCTGCGAGTGGCTCGTTTGGAGCTGGCAGGACAGAAACGCCAAGAGTTTAATTGGATGAAAAAGGTAGCAGAGTTAGGCGTACCGATTTCAAGGCCGCTCTCTTTTCAAGTGACGAATGAAGTACAATCCTACTTTACATGGTGTGAAGGAAGAGACGCTGAAGAAGTACTGCCGCTGCTAACAAAAGAAGAGCAATATGAACTGGGCAAGCAGTCAGGAATCTACTTGCAAAAAATCCATTCACTCTCAGCACCTGACGAGGATTTACTTTGGGAAGAAAAGTTTTCCCGGAAGATAGATCGTAAAATCAACGTATATCAGCAGTGTCCGCTCTCTTTCGAAGGAGACGAATTCGTAATCCGTTATATAGAAGAGAACCGTCATCTGCTGAAAGATAGGCCACAATCATTTCAACACGGAGATTATCACACCGGCAATATGATCCTTTCCCCAAATCGGGAGCTATCAATTATTGATTTTAATCGCTTCGATTTTGGCGATCCGTGGGAAGACTTCAACCGAATTGTGTTTACCGCAGAATTAAGTCCTGCATTTGCGACCGGTCAGCTACATGGCTATTTCAATGGCGAGCCGCCGGAACTCTTTTTCCGCCTGCTCACCTTATACATTGCCACGAATACATTGTCAGGGCTCCCCTGGGCAATGAAATTTGGGCAAGCAGAGATTGAAGTTATGCGCGAACAAGCAAAGCAAGTTCAAAACTGGTACCAGAACATGACAAAGATTGTGCCTACTTGGTATAGAGCCTAACAAGGAGGCTGGGACAAAACCAGAAAAATGAATAAAGAAATAGCTCTCGCAGATCCCTTTTGGGGTGGCGAGAGCCATTTT
>NZ_JARBEA010000054.1 GCF_028863945.1 Jeotgalibaca caeni
TTTAAAAAATCAGATGGAACCCAAGGGGTTCCTGCGCCCAAAAATAGGGCTCAAACCCGAAGTTGCCTGATGTGAACCCAAAATATCTGGTCGATTTAGTAAAATCAATGTGATACAAAAAAATCGGAATGCTTAAACGTTAAAAAAGACATTTTTCAAGAAGATTTCAGGAGTATGAATAATTCAGGGAATTATCTAGAATATTAAATCCATTAATTGCGCCAATCGCTTCTCTGATGTCTTTTCTAGATTTTGCATTGTTCGTTCCTAGATTATTGATGCGCTCGCCATCAAATAAAAAGTACCTTGACATTTCTCTTGTTAAGATTTGGTTAATCATTCTATTTATTTTATTTAGTTCGTTAGACGTTCCATTTACATGGCTTTTTATAATTTTGGTTTCTCCACTTGAATCTTTGTATTCCAAGCTAAGTATTTCTTCGGAAGTTCTATTATTTTTTCTAATTACTTCACGAACTCTTTTAATAGTATAATCGACTTTTTCTTCTTCTATTGTTACTTCAACTGACAACGGTTCTTTCTCTTGATTACTTGTTTGCTGTACGTATTGATTTAACAATTGGTTTTTGTTGTCTAGATCTGTTTCTTCGTCTCCATAAAGACACCATTTTATAGATTGCATCAGCGTTGTTTTACCTGTGGAATTTTCAGCAATAATAACAGATACATTCTTTTTCTTCTCAGTTGAAAAATCAATGTCTATATTCATAAACTGACGGAAATTACGTAATTTAATGCTTTTAATCTTCATAGTTTATTCCTTCTCTTTCTGCTATTTCGAGCGCCAACTTATCTATTTTTGTAAGATACTCTCTTTCTTTTTCAGCTTTATCCCTTGTAGATTGAAACGGGTTTTCTTTATAAACTCTTTTCTCATTCATGAGTACAAATCTCAACAACTCTGTAACATCTTCTATCTTTACTAATTCAGCATCTCTATTAGAATTCACTAAATTCATATTCTTTTACCTCCAAAACATCTTTATAGGCGTCCTCTATCTCTTCAATCTTATGTTGTGTTTCAAAGTAGTTATCTGAACCATCCATATACTCTCTCATTCTTCGCAGTTCTCTTGCAACTAAATACGCATCGGCTTCATCTGGATCAAAAGTTGACATACGATAATCCTGTGGAAGCATAATGAAATCATAGATGTAAGAAGTAGGTTTTCCAGGAAATCTCCTCAAAATTCTTCCTCTACGTTGTATAAATTCTGTAGGAGAATCTGTACTTGAAAGGATAAATGCATCTGTTACTTCAGGTAAATTTATACCTTGATCCAAGCACTTAATGGCCATCAATACGTTTAACTCTTTGTCTTTGAATTGATTAAGAATTTCTTTTCTTTCTTCTGGCTCAACTTGACTTCTTATTTTCCTAAGCCGCACGCCTTCAACTTCACTTAATTCTTTTGAAGCAAAATCAATATGCTTTTCATCATACCTTTGGACAGTGTCGTTATAACCACCAGGGGAACAATATACGATTGATTGAAATGTGTCACTACGATTATTAAAATGAGAAACAAGCTCCTCGACTTTTGAAGTTGTTGAATTCGCTATTGTAGAAGTGAGCTTTTCAATTGCAATAATATCATTTTTTTGAATTTTCTCTTTATTTTCGTAATACATTTTTCGATATTGCTCTAATATTTCGTTATCAAAAAAAAGTACTTTTGCATGGTATTCGTAATTATTTAGAAACCCATTTTTAATAGCTTCTTTTAATGAATATGAAAAAACAATTCCCCTAAAAAAATCTATTAATTGTTCACTCTCTGTTTCGTTCTTTCTAAAAGGAGTGGCACTTACACCTAATCGATATGGAAATAAACTATTTAATTCATCAAACTTCTTCCTTGTTCCTTCCGACCCAAAACTATGAACTTCATCTGCTATGAGAAGACGAGGGACTTCCGCAACATTTATAATTTCCAAAAAAACCTTCGAAATAAACGTATCACGAGTAACGATTACATTTAAGTACCCTTCATCACTTCTAGCTAATCGTCTTATTCTGTTTTTTAAAGTACGCTTCCACGATGGATTGCTACTTGAACATATAATTGCTGACGCTCCACTACTAATGACATCCTCTTCCCACTGGTATAGAAGTTCAATTTGCGGCACAACCATAACTGATAGCAACTTCTCCATTTTTTCAGATAAGGCTTGATAACATGCTAAAGCCGTTATGGTTTTACCAGTACCGGTTGCCATTTCAAGCAAGCCCTTATGTTCATTATTTTCCCATTTTCCCACTGCTTCTAGTTGATAATCAAATAATGTAGGATATTTTTTAAATACATTTATACGAGAGAATGGGTCTGTTTCTTTGACGGAATAAGGAGCCATTTTTTCTTCAATTTTTTCTTGTAGCTCTCTGGATACTTTTAGCACTAACAAATCACTTTTCTTCTCATTCCAAATTTCATTAAAATCTTCTTCCATTTCATAAACATGTCTTCTGTTTTCCCAATTATTTAGTACAACAATAGACTCATAATTATCAAAGACAGCTCTATTTGTTTCATTACTTGAACCAGAAAATCCTATTTTATTCCCTTCGGAATCTTCAAATATTCCTTTTTTATCATGAAACATTCCTGAACGAATTTTAGGTATCACAAATTTTATATCAAGTGCATTCCTGGCTATTAAATCAGCTATTAATGGAAGCGCCTTACTTTCTTCGGAAATTTTTTTTAATGTATCTTCTATCATAACCGATATCTGATTCCTCAAGTTGTATCCTAACTCAATTGCAGATACATCTTTGTCCGCCATAATAGGCGAACAGAGAATTTGAATATACAAATTATTATTTCTAATGCTTTCCTCTATTTCTAATGCTAAGTTTTCCAGAAATGAAGCAGAAAAAAAACCAGCAATGCGTTTATATGAAATAGATGACTTTATAGCGGGGCTATAAAACTCTTTTATTATATTATTCTCGAAAGATTTATAAGAAGTCTTCCATGGATGTTTTTTAAGACTCAAAATTATTCTCCTTTTTATATCCAGGATCTTGAAATTTAAAATATTTTTTACTATACAAATATTTTAACACAAGGCCAAAGAAGATCTAGATGTCTAGTATATTTTGGTACCATCTTTTGATATTAAAAGACATATAAAATACATAATTTCACTTTATAAACTTCTTTGAGGTGATGCTAATTATATAGTCCAAATTTCAAAATTTAACTTAAATATTGAATTTTTTAATTTACACACACTTGATCGTGCCATTCAATACTTAACTATATACAGTTTCAATAATTTCCCATCAACTAAAACCGTTATATTATTTTTTCCTTTGTAGGAATTTAGAATGGAGTATCGTTATACCAACTAAATTAGAGCTCGCAGGATTACCTTAACAACTTTACAACGCTTTACCCATATGTTCTAATTAAGTAGTAATATTTCTAACCAAATTCACATTGGAGGCGCATCACTTTGACGAAACAACCTATCCAAATGGAGAGCCTGTTCGAATTAAAGAGCCTAGGCCAGCCAGTTGTTCATGGCAACAAAATCTTCTATATTGAAACTACTCCTGACAAGGAAGAAAATAGCTATCATTCTTATATCTACAGCATCGATCAAACGACAAAGGAACGGCGCCGTTTTGGGGACGCGGGAACGAATCAAACGTCTTTGAAAATTTCGCCTAATGGGAAATATCTGTCTTTCTTAAGCAATGCGAACAAAGAAAAGAAGATGCAAGTGATGTTGATGCCGCTTGATGGCGGGAGTGCGTATGCTTTGACGGCGGAGAAAGAAGGCGTATCTTCTTATCTCTGGACGAAAAATGGAGCATCCATTTACTATCAGACGCATCAGAAAAAAGAAGACGATGCTGCAGGCGAAGAAAAGAAATTACCGAATACAACTGAAATTGAAAAGCTCACATACAAATTAGACGGTGCGGGTTTACTGCCACAGAACTTATTGCATCAAATCAAAAAAATCGATGTCGCTTCAAAAGAGACACATGTTATTTTAGAAGATGATCAACGGATTGGCTTGAGTTATGTCGCAAACGATGAGAGTTTCTTATTGATTTTTGATGATTTGGACCGCGAAGATGAGTGGAACTATGGCGGAACCGTGCATTATTATGATGTAGCTTCAAAAGAAAAACGTTCTTTGACAACGTCTGTACCAAAAGGCAGCTTCATGTATGCGGAGATGTCTGAAAGCGAAGACTACTTATTGCTACTGGGAAATAATTTTGAATATGCTTTTGTGACTCTGACAAAGGTATATGGTTATGACATGAAGAACCATACGCTCACTTGTTTGACGGATGAATTAGATGTTGAAGTGAGTGATGTTATGGTAGCGGACTTCCAACAAGCGGTTCTAGGAATTGGGGTCGAATGGCTGAATGAGGAAGAATTTTTGTTACCGGCAACCGTTCATGGCAAGGTTCAACTTTATAAAGGAAACCGTGATGGCGGTACTACTTTGTTATTCGACAAGCGGATGCATCTGACTGATGGAGCTCTGACAAATGATAAGAATCAGATGGCGGTCACCTACTCCACTTTAACGAAAACAAGTGAGTTAGGCGTATTAGATTTAGCGAGTGGCGACATCGAAGTTCTCTATCAACCAAATGAGAAGTTCTTTGAGGAGCATGCGGTCGTTGAACCGGAAATGTTCTGGTACAAAGGAGCGGATGATTGGGATATTCAAGGTTGGTACGTAGCACCACTGGAGAAGAAGCCAAAGCATCCAGCGATTCTCTATATTCATGGGGGACCACAAGTAGCGTATGGGGAATCCTTTTTCCACGAAATGCAAGTTTTGGCTGCTCAAGGGTACGGGGTCATCATGCTCAACCCGCGCGGAGGAAATGGATATGGCCAGGAGTTTGTGGCTTCCATCCTAGGCGACTATGGTCATAACGACTATGAAGACTTGATGCTTGGAACGACGTATGTCTTGAATGAGCATCCAGAAATTGATCAAAATCACGTTTATGTAATGGGCGGCAGCTATGGTGGCTTCATGACGAACTGGATTGTAGGACACACAGATCGGTTCCGCGCTGCAATTTCTCAGCGCTCCATTTCCAACTGGATCAGCTTTTACGGAACGAGTGACATTGGAGCCTTTTTCGTAGAATTCCAACTACAGCGTGACTTGCGTGATGTGGAAGGATTATGGAACCTTTCGCCGCTGAAGTATGCGGAGAACGCAACTACACCAATCCTATTGATGCACAGCGAGCAGGACTTGCGTTGCCCAATGGAGCAAGCGGAACAGTTCTATGTCGCAATGAAGAAAAATAAAGTGGAAACAAAGCTCATTACTTTCCCACAATCGAGCCACGGGTTATCTCGAAACGGCTTACCAAACTTACGAATGAAACGTTTTGACGCCATCTTAGATTGGTTGAAAAAACACTGATCATTCCAAGTAGAATTCGTTTACATTCCTCCTGAAAAGGAATAAACTGAAAAGTAGATGAGATCATTGGGAGGTAATGAAACGTGCATAAAGATCATGTTTTTGTTTTACGTAATGGCGTGGAAGTTCCAGAAATTGGATTTGGTACGTGGCAGATTCCAAATGAAGAAGCATATGAAAGTGTAACATATGCTCTTAAAAGTGGCTACACCCATATCGATACAGCGAATGCCTACAAAAATGAAGAAAATGTAGGGAAAGCCGTGCGCGATTTTGACATCGCTCGTGAAGATGTGTTTGTTACAAGTAAGCTCAATTCAAACATCAAGGATTATGACGGAACCATTGAGCGCTTTAACGAAACGATGGAAAACTTAGGCTTAGATTATTTAGACTTATATTTAATCCATGCACCATGGCCATGGTCCGAAGTAGGAAAAGATTGTACGGAAGGTAATATTCAAGCTTGGAAAGCAATGGAAGAGCTTTATAAAGCTGGCAAAATTCGTTCAATCGGTGTCTCCAACTTTGAAATCTCTGACTTGCAAGCAATTATTGATAACTGCGAAATTGTACCGTTCGTCAATCAGATTCCGTTCTACATCGGGCGCGATCAAGAAGAATTGCTCGCATTCTGCAAGCAACACGAGATTATGGTAGAAGCTTATTCGCCGCTAGCAACAGGAGAAATTTTGAACAGTGAAGAAATCAAAGAAATTGCTGAAAAGTATGATTGTACGCCAGCACAAATTTGTATTCGTTACTGCATCCAAAAGGACACACTTCCTTTGCCAAAATCTACGCATGAAGGTCGGATTGTAGAGAACTTGCAAGTAGATTTCGAAATTTCTGAAGAAGATATGGCACGCTTAGATGCTATTGAAGATGTACGTAAAAAATAAATGATATTGAATAAGAAGGAGCTCAAAAAAACGAGCTTCTTCTTTTTTATTTCGTTTGCGTTGCGATAGGATTTGGTTTGTTCCAGCTATCGCAATGAGTCCGCCTCTTGCGTTGTGATAGCACACCGTTTGCTCCCCCTATCACAACGATTCCCCATGTTGCGTTGCGATAGGAACCGATTCAGTCTCGCTAACGCAACGCAAAAAGGAAACAGGCCTTGAGTGGCCTGTTTCCTTTTTTTCTACTTTTTAGCGATCTACTCGTGCATCGCGAGTCATGATGCGTTCTGCTTCTTCGATTGTGAATGGGCAAGCATCTCCGTAAACGGTGTGCTTCAACACAGAGAAGGCAGTAGCAAAGTTAATCGTATACTCTGGCTCTTTGTCAGACAAGATTCCGTGCAAGACTCCTGCTGCAAATGCATCTCCACCGCCGATTCGGTCGATGATGTAATCCATATCATGCACTTTGGAGTAGTGTGTTTCGCCGTCTTTCCAAATGGCACCTTGCAAAGTATTATGCGTAGCTGAAATTACATTACGCAAGGTAGAGTAAATAATTTCGATATTTGGATACAATTTATGGATTTCATTATAGTAGTAACCTAATTCATCCGTTACTTCCTCGCCAGGTTGTTGGATCCCCAAGAAGTTAATCGCATCCAATTTTCCTGCTGAAAGGTAATCTACATAAGGCAACACGCGTTTCAAGAATGCAGCAGATTCTTCAATCGACCACAATTTTGCACGGTAGTTGACGTCATAGTTCACTTTCAGTCCTTTTTCCTTTGCTTTTTGAATAAGCTGGAAGGTCATCTCGCTCATGTTCTCCGATAGAGCTGCGGTGATTCCCGTAATATGCAGCATTGTTTTTCCTTCTAATAATTCCTCTACATTTACTTCTTCCAAAGTTAATTGGGAAACAGAAGAATTCGCACGGTCATAAATTACAGTTGTTGGACGCGCGCCAACTCCTGCTTCTAGGTAGTAGGAACCCATACGAGGTCCGCCAAAAATAACGTTCTTTGCATCCACGCCATATTTGGTTACATGCTTGATTGCTGCACGGCCTAGTTGATTGTCAGGTACTTTCGTGAAGTAGGTAGTTTGGTGATTCAAGTTGCTCAAGTTTACCGCCACGTTTGCCTCTGCTCCACCATAATGAAGATGCAAGCTAGTCGTATCATAGTAATGTTTTCCCATCTCAGTAGATAAACGCATTAATGTCTCGCCGACGCATAAAATATTTTCTTTCATTATTGACCCTCTTTTTCTGTGATATTTTAACAATAATGATTCCGATTTCATTTTCCCTCAAAAAGAAAAGAATATCTGTATAGTTTTCCAAATAGGAAAGTTGATATTCGTATGGGAAATATTATCTTTATTATAAAACAGAAAGAGGAAGAGAACAACCCTCTTTCTGTTAAATGTAAAAGTATAATTGCTTCAATTGCTCAAGGATATCGGCTCTGGTATTCATGACCGCTTGAATGATGCGTTCTTCTAATTCTTTGGTGCGGCGGTAAGCAGGCATGCTGACGCTAAACGCACCATAATTTGTACCATTATAGGAAAGGGTTGTCCCTATGCAGAAAACTTCAATTTGTTCTTCGCTGTTATCGATGGCGTAACCTTGCTTTCTAATTTCTGCTAATTCTGCTCTCAAGTCTTCCGGGTTCGTTAATGTATTTGGGGTAAAACTGATCAACGACACTCGTCCTAAGTACGCATCCAATTCCGCTTCGCTCGTTTCAGCTAGAATGGCTTTCCCCATGGCGGAAGCGTACATCGGTTTTGAGAACCCAATTCGTGAGGTAGTTACGACGATTGGACGCATTGACTCCAGTTTATTAATATACAAAATTTCATCGCCCTCTCGAATGGAGAGGTGAACCGTTTCGTCGAGTTCCGCGTGCAACTTTTTCAAATGTGGGTAAGCTACTTTAGAAATATCCAGATTACTCAAGTATTCATTCGCATACTTTACTAGTCCGCTTCCTAAGCTATATGTTTTTGTGGCATCATCTCGTTTGACGTATCCAATTTGTTCGAGAGTCGTTAAGATTTTTGAAACAGTCGAATTGGTCATTTCAGTTTCTTTGGCGATTACATGCAACGGTTTCGGCTCCCTGCTCCTTGCCAAGCAGTTTAAAATTTTCTCTGCTTTTAGCAGGACCGTGCCGTATGGTTGTGGTTGGCTCATTAATTTTTTACTCCATTCTTCCTAGTAGTAGAATCTCTTCTTCTATTATAAGCCAAGAAGACAAATTGGGAAAATGATGCTTTTGCGCAACTTCTTTTTTTGTGAGATACTGGTTCTCGTGACTGTCAAATGGAGGTAGAACATGATTTATATTCAAGAAGCAATTTTACATATTTTTGATCTAAACACGAATGAACCAATTTACTCATTCGCTGGACTTAACCTGGAAGAGAAATTTACTTTGGATTATATCCATGCAATGATTGCTAAAGTTGAGGATTCCGACAACATGAAAGAAGGACAATTGGCGGTGGATAATCCAATCATTCCATTGTTCCAACGAACACAAACTGATTTTGTGGCAGCAACGAAGGGGTTAACCGATAAATTCTTCGACATAACGAAAATAAACCCAGAAATCCCACCCGCTGATCTGTTGTTTGTTTTGTTTACGATGGATGAAGTTCCCTGTCTTGGAATTTTTAAGTTGAATTATTCCGACAGCGTGACTCATCATGTGTCGTATGAAACGGAAACACTGACTAATCAGTTGATCATGAACCGCTCCATCTTGCCAAGTGCGAGACAGGCAATCCAAGAAGGACTCGTTTTGAACTTGGAACAGATGGAGTACCATGTCATCGAGAAGAAGCATATGATTACTGAACTTGCTGAAAAAGTATTTTACTTTACCGAATTATTTCTTGGTGATCAGCCCAAACCTAGTTTGAAGGAAAATATTTCAATCATCAAAAAAGCGGTACAGAAAACGAGTAAAGCCTTTAATGACGAAGAATTCCAAGTCCTAGCCAGCACCAAAGAAGCGCTCGTTCACAGCATGGAAGAGGAAAAAGTAATTGACCACCGCGTGATTGCTGACTCTCTTTTTGGTGATAACTTCGCCAAAAAAGAAAAATTCTATGCAGAAGTGGAAGATATGGGATACGTCGACCGAGCTCCAGCCGAAGTTGCCGTAGCCGGACCTAAATATTCGAAGCAGAAATTGCGCTTGAATAACGGAATCGAAATTAGTATTCCCCTTGAATTGTACAAAGATCCGGAAGTCGTAGAATTTATTAACAATCCAGATGGCACGACCTCTGTTATGATTAAAAATATCGAAAAAATTAAAAATTTATTTTAACTTGAAAAAGCAATGATGCGACCATTATTGCTTTTTTCATTTACCAGAATAAGGGTTTATCAAACAATGCCGTCACAACTGCTTCGGTGAAGAAGTAGTCCCCATAAATCAGAGAAACCTCTAGATTTTTTTGTTTTGGATAGTGTCCGGTCGCGTCTACCAGCATTCCTTGATGGGTAGGATCGTCTTTCGTGCTATGATGATGATACAGATTGTTTATTATTTTTTCGCCTTGTTCTCGGTAATGGGATTCTCCGGTTAGTTTTGCGAAAACAAGGAGTCCACACGCTGCAATAGCGGCAGCCGATGTATCCAGAAGTATGCGCCCTTCCCCGTACTGCGCTTCTGCTCGAAAGTCCCACGCTGGAGCTGTTTCTTCACCCATCTGTTCGATAAAGAAATCAGCAACCATTTTCGCTGCATCTATGTACTCCGGCCTTCTCGTATAACGACCGGCTAAGGCGAACCCATACAGAGCCCATGCAGTTCCTCTAGACCATGCGCTTCCAGCCGCAAAAGATTGATTCCCGATTTCTTCAATGAATGCGCCTGTTTCAGGATCAAAGATACCTGTATGTGCTACCGATCCGTCTTCTCGGAAAAAAGTTTGAATGATCGTGCCAAGGTGCGCCTCCGCTACGTGTCTAAATCTTGGGTCCCCTGTTTCCTCTGCTGCCCAGAACAGTAGAGGCATGTTCATCACTGAATCGATAATCACTAATCCTTTTGTATCCAAATCAGCGCGGTCATTCCAAGCGCGGATAAAATTCCCTGCCAGATTAAAGCGACCCATCAATAAGTTCGCTGCCAACAATGCTCTTCTTCTGCTCTCTTGGTTTCCCGTCATTTTATAATCGCTTACACTTGTAAGACTCCAAATAAAGCCAATATCATGGTCCAACCACTCTGTGTCCTTCAACTTTTGATCCATGTTTGCTTCGATTTCTCGCGCTAACATAGCAAACTTCTCATCTTCCGTCACTTGATAGCCTTTCCAAAGAATCCCAGGCCAAAATCCTGAAATCCAATCCCGCACGTTTCCCTGATTATAAATACCATCTATCGCAGCGTTTGGATAGGCTGCGCCAATTTCAGCCACATTTTTATCTATTTTATCTTTTACAAAATCCCAAATTTTCTGGTCGATCATAGTTAGCCACCTTTTTTTTGTTTTATTTACTACAGCTTATTATAACATGTGGCACCCTCCCTTTTTGTTAAAAACCCCATTTTATGCTATTGTTAAATGAGAAGAAGCTTTCTTTACAGTATTTTTTACTAAGATGATCACAATAGAAGGAGGAAATATATGAAAATAGGGTTTGTTATATCCAATTACCCAGGGGAAAAACGAGTTCCTCTATTGCCCGAAGACATCAAAAATTTCGAAAATGAAGTTGTCATCGAAAAAGGGTTAGGAGCCGAGATGGGCATTGATGACCGATCTTATATTGTAAGAGGCTGTACGGTGTTAAGCAGAAAAGAAGTATTTGCTACCTGCGATACCATCGTATCACTGAAACTCCTCCAACCAGAAGATTATGACTACATCCGAGAGGGCCAGATGATTATTGGCTGGACTCATCCAACGGAAACTGGAAAACCATTTATGGAAGCACAAGGGATTCCGAAGAAGTTAATCATTGTGGACTTAGATAATATTACTCCTGCTATTTATTACCAAGATCGTTCGATTGAAATTCCTTGGATTCCTCGTAACTTTGTCTATGAGAATAGCATGAACGCTGGTTTTTCCGCTACTTTACATGGTCTAATCAGTATCGGGATCATTCCTGACAGTCGCCACAAAGTAGCTGTGCTTGGTTCAGGGAATGTTTCCCAAGGTGCCATGAACGCCATTTCTAAATTCACGAGCAATGTGCGGATGTTCTACCGCAAGACTCTTAACGAATTCTTGGAAAATATTCACGATTACGACATTATTATTAACGGCATCCAAATTCAACGCGGTACTCCCCATGTCATCAACCTGGAACGTCAACAACACATGAAACGTGGCGCCATTGTAATTGACGCTGCGGCTGATGGCGATGGCGCAATCCAAGGCATCGAATACACACCGATTGAAGAACCGTTTGTGAAGAAGAATGGGAAATACTTCTATTGTGTGAACAATGCACCTACGATGTTTTACCGGACAGCAAGCCGTGACATCAGCCATTCTTTCAGCAAATGGGTCTATCGCCATGATGTGAAAAAATTCTATGATTTAGCAAAAGAAATTATGTAATTCCCATTGACCAAGCATGCTCCTAGCGAGTAACTTGGTCTTTTTTTATAATTTTGTTGACCAGTCATAAAAACACTCTATAAAAACACATTATTGGCTTGCCAATATATTATTATTCATAGTAAAATAATAAAAATGCCGTCACACTATACATTCCTACATAGAGGAGGAACCGAATGACGACTATACCAATCGAGAATGCGCCGGCGTTTCACACATTACCGGCTAAGATCCTTTACAGGCTTTTTACCTTCTTTGCACTCTTCATTGGCTTATTGGCTTTTTTGTTTAACACCCCCATTGAAATTTGGGACGGGTTTTGGCTGATTATGCGTTCCCCAGCTAACTTGCTGACTGATTACATGGAACTTGCCAACCCCGGGGCAACCTTGATGAATGCTTCTGTCATGACGCTTCACGCCTTGTTAATTGTTCGACTCTGTAACGCCAAAATTAATGGCCCTGTCATCGCAGCACTCTTTTTAATTATTGGGTTCTCCTTCTTTGGCAAGAATTTCTATAATTCCATGCCAATTGTTGTAGGCGCTTTATCCTATGCGTGGGTAACTCGCCATCCCTTGGAAAAATCATTGCTAGCGGCTTTATTTGGAACGGCACTAGGACCGCTCGTTAGCGAATTAACTTTCAACCAAGGTCTCTCACTGCCCGTTGGAATGACCCTTGGGCTTACTGCTGGTTTCGTGGCTGGATTTATCTTGCCGCCACTTGCCCAACATGCCATTTCTTTCACCAAAGGATTCAGTCTTTATAATGTGGGCTTTACTTGTGGATTTGTAGGAACGATTTTTATCTCCCTGATGCGTAGTTTCGGTATGACCGTCGACATTGTTTCCATTATCTCGAATGATTATACAACTGCCTTCAGTGTCCTTTTGATTCTCATGTCGCTTCTCCTTGCTCTGTTTGGTTACTACTTGAATAACTGGTCTTTTTACGGCCTGAAAGAAATTTATCGCCATACAGGACAGCTTTCTACGGATTACGTGGAAGTAGGAGGGCTTGGAGCTACCTTTTTGAATATGGGCTTTTTAGGAATCTTTTCTACTCTCTTTATCCTCTTACTCGGCGGCGACCTGAGTGGTCCTGTCATTGGCGGTATTTTGAGTATTGTGGGCTTTGGCGCATTCGGGAAAAATGTGCTGACAGCTGCACCTATTATGCTGGGTGCTACTGTCATGTCCTCGCTCACTTTGCACGATACTCAATCACCTTCTATTTTAATTGCTATTTTGTTCTCTACCACGCTCTCTCCAATCGCGGGTCAATACAGCAACTTGGTCGGTTTCATTGCAGGAGCTTTGCACTTGTCGCTGGTTGTGAATGTCGGATTCCTGCATGGTGGCGTCAACTTGTATAACAATGGATTCGCTGGCGGATTGATTGCCGGGATTGTTGTTCCGATTGTGGATGCGATTCATGTGCAGCGTGCTGCTCGTCTTACAACGAGTAGCCAAGAAGTGGATCCAGCCGAAGAAGTAGAAACAGTGGATAAACGATAAAAAGCAGCCCGAGTCGATCTTGGGCTGCTTCTTACATGAATAAGCGAACGGCAGCGATAGCAGTCGTCAACATAATGAGACGACGGTACCACTTTTCACTTATATTCTTAATAATCCAAATGCCACCTAATGCCCCTAGTCCGATGAACGGGAGCGCAAAGGTTGTGTACTTCATCGTATCCCAGGTAATGGTTCCCCACATAAACACATGAAAGGGAACTTTTAGCAAGTTCATCAAAAAGAAGAACCAAGCAGTTGTACCAATCATGTTGGCTTTCTTCAAGTTCTTCGCCAACACATATACATTGAAAATGGGCCCGGCAGCATTTCCAACCATCGAAGAAAAACCACTCACAATCCCTACTCCCCAATGAATCAACTTGTTGTCCGGCAGCTCGACGGCTTGAGCTTTCATTTGCCGTAGAATCAACAAAATAAGACAAATTAAAACAATCACTCCCATGAGCGCTTTGAACTGAGCGTCGTTCAAACGACTGCCGATTACTGCACCGCCGATAATTCCTAAAACGGTGGCAGGCATCAGCCGCAGAATATCTTTTAGGCTCCCTTGTCTACCATATTTGAATATGGCGACTAAGTCCCCCATGATAAGCATCGGTAACATGATACCTGAAGACTCTTTTCCTCCAAAAATCAAAGCTAACATCGCCACTGCTGGAATCGTCGCACCTTGAATGCCGGCCTTGGAAAAGCCCACAATCAACGCACTGACGACCAGCATGACTAGTTCAATTGTTGTTAATCCGAACATAGACTTTTCCTTTCTAAAACTACTTGAAACTAGCGTTCAATTTTTCCTTTGTTTCCAAAACAGCACTTGCCAGTTCTTTTACAACTTCGTCGGTTGCTCTGAAAATAGGAATACTGATACTAAAAGCCCCAAGAATCATTTTTTGCCCGCTCAACGTCCGATTGGTAATCGCAGCACCAATACAATAGACACCTTCTTCATTTTCTTCGTTGTCAATAGAGAAACCATGCTTCCTGATTTCCTCCAACTCCGTTAAGAGAAGTTGTGTGCCGGCAATTGTTTTATCTGTTTTGGCAATAAAGTCATGATTATTAATATAGTTCAAAAGTTTTTTATCGTCCAGTTCAGCGAGGACAGCTTTCCCCATTCCGGAGCTGTAGAGGTCTTTTGTTTCACCAACCGCTGAGGAGATGCAGACGACAGGCCTGCTCGACTGAAATTTATTGACTGTCACAATATGATTGTTCTGATAAACTCCCAAATGGACGGTCTCATCGAAACGTTCATGCAGAGCTTCTAGTTGGTCGTACACGTGCGCTTCTAAGTCTAATTGTTGCATTTCCTTCGAAGAATATTTAATCAGCTTAAAGCCGATGGAATACGTCCGTGTTTGTTTATTTTTCACAACATAACCAATGTGTTCCAGTGTATCGAGAATTTTCAATGTGGTCGATTTCGTTAGCTCCGTATTTTCCGCAATAGCTGCTAATGATTGTGGGCCGGATGCTTCGTATAAATATTCTAAAATAAGATCTGCTTTAATAAGGACCGTACCGTATAATTTTTTATCAGTCATCTTGTGCCTCCTTCCCAATAGATAATAAATGAGGGCGGCTTCAGATTAAAATCCAAAGCCGCCCTTTTATTCTATCATTTACCTAAGAAAAATTATAGATTATGGTTGCTTCCCGATATAAGCTAGGATACCGCCATCTACATAAAGGATGTGTCCATTTACAAAGTCTGATGCTTCAGAAGCTAAGAAAACAGCAGGACCTTTCAATTCATCTGGAGTTCCCCAACGTGCTGCTGGAGTTCTTGCAATGATAAAGTCATTGAATGGGTGGCCTTCTTCACGCAATGGTGCAGTTTGCGGTGTTTCGATGTAGCCAGGTCCGATACCATTACATTGAATATTGTGTTCACCATATTCAGAAGCAATGTTTTTCGTCAACATCTTCAATCCGCCCTTAGCAGCTGCATAAGCACTAACCGTTTCACGACCTAATTCACTCATCATGGAACAGATGTTGATAATTTTACCGTGACCTTTTTTAATCATGGAAGGAATAACTGCTTTCGCCATAATAAATGGACCAGTCAAGTCAATGTCGATTACTTGGCGCCATTCTGCCGCTGACATTTCTGTCATTGGGATACGTTTGATGATGCCGGCATTATTGATTAAGATATCAATAACTCCAACTTCTTCTTCGATTTGTTTCACTAACGCGTTTACTTGCTCTTCATTTGTTACGTCAGCGATGTAACCATGCGCTTCAATTCCTGCTTCTTTATAAGCAGCCAAACCACGATCTACTAGATCTTGATTGATATCATTGAAGACAACTGTTGCGCCAGCCTCTCCTAATGCACTCGCCATAGAAAAACCGATTCCGTATGATGCGCCGGTTACTAAGGCAACTTTACCTTTAAGTGAGAATGAATCCATACTAAAATTTGACATGTTATTTCCTCCTAATTGTAGGTTGAATCAGATTGTATTATCTTAAATCGCCCATTGCTACATGGTCCATATCTTCATAAGTGATGTTTTCTCCACACATTGCCCAAATGAAAGTGTAGTCACTTGTTCCAACACCTGTATGGATGGACCAGCTTGGAGAGATGATTGCTTGTTCGTTAGAAAGTACTAAGTGTTTTGTTTCGCTTGGCTCGCCCATGAAGTGGAATACACGTGTATCTGCATCCATATCGAAGTACAAGTATGTTTCCATACGACGCTCATGTGTATGAGATGGCATGGTGTTCCAAGAACTTCCTTCGTTCAAGATGGTGTAGCCCATTTGCAATTGACAGCTTTCGCATACATTTGGATGAATGTATTGGTAAATGCTACGTTGGTTCAATGTTTTGCTTTCACCAGTAATTTTTGGTGTAATGTTTGCGATTGCAATTTTTACAGTTGGATATACTTTATGAGCAGGTGTAGAAACCACATAGAATTTAGCTGGGTTAGTTGGATCATCTGATTTGAAACGAACGTCTTTGGTTTCTTTTCCGATGTAGTATCCGTCTTGTTTCACCATTGCTTCTTCTTTTCCTTCAATGATGATGGAACCAGGTCCGCCAATATTGATAACGCCAAGTTCACGTCTTTCTAAGAAGTACTCTACTCCCAATGATTTGTTTAGAACAATTTCTAACTCTTTGTCAGTTGGAGTAACCCCACCAAAGATTTGACGGTCGTGATGTGTGTAATTTAGTACTACTTCACCAGGTTCGAAGATTTTTTCTGCTAGGAAATCCTCACGCAATTGATCGGTAGAATGGTGTTTGATGTCTTTTGGCCCTTGTGAGTAGTAAGTTTTATAAGCTGTTTCCATTACTGATTCTCCTTTTCATAAGCATCTTTTTATTTCCAAATAAGAAACGGTAGAATATCATTTGGAAATTACACTCCTAATGATAGAGTTTTTAAAAGATAAAGTCAAGGGCTTTCATAGAAGTTTTTCGAGAGAGACAACTTGATTAAAGTGGATGAATAGCGGAAATATTGATTTATTCACGTTTTTTTGAAAAGATGGAATTTTATTGTGTTTCGTTTCTAAATAGGAAATTTTTTACAAAAATAAGAATCTTAAAATTTTGATTTCTTTTTATAATTTTTTATACAAAAAACTTTATGAACGCTCCGCGTTCTATGCCATGACGGAAAATCACGTGCAGGAGTATAATAGGGATGGCAATACA
>NZ_JARBEA010000055.1 GCF_028863945.1 Jeotgalibaca caeni
TACTGCTTGATAGATTGTGAAATTTAGCCTGCATGCAACTGGAAAAATACACTATCAACACTTCTTGACAAAGAGCCTGTTTTATTCTGCTGTTTCTAGATATGCTTCGTAAAATTCTTCTACTTTAGCTGGGTCTGCATTTAATTCATTACCTGTATCTACCATTGGGCTCAAGGTAGAGTAAGCCTTCAACTTTTGTCCGTTATAAGCGGCGCTCAAGTCTTCTTGGTTAATGGAGTAAAGGATTGCTTTACGCAAGTCGGCACTTTCAGAAATGTCACGACCTTCTGGGTTGAACTGCATATACGTTACACCATTACTTGGCATGCTTTGTAGTTGAAGTTTTTCATCTGATTCAACTACTTCGTATTTTGTTTCAGTCAAGCCATACAACAAGTGAATTTCTCCTGCACGCAATGCAGAAAGGGCACTATCAGAATCTGCAATGAAACGAACCGTTACATTTGCAATTTTTGGTGCATGTTCGTCTTCAACCATGTAAGCAGGATTTTTTTGGAAAGTTGCTTCATAGTCATTCTTTTGAATCATGATGTACGGACCGCTGGCATACAAATGATTGTCATAAGTAGAACCTTCTGTCACCGCACGTTGGTCTCCATAAGCGATATCTGTATCTGGATTGAAGCTTTCAACTTCATAAGTATTGATGCTTTCCACTTGTTTTTGCGAAACAATCCCTGCAGATTGGTGAGCGAGATAGTTCAATACTTGTGGGAATGGCTCTGTCGTCGTCATCTTGATTACTTGGTAGTTTCCGCTTGCGTTATCAACTTCATCAACGCCTTCTACTACATTCTTGATTGGTTCTGCTAAATCTGCTTCTAAAGCCTCTAAAACTGTGCCAGAACCATCAGAAAGTTGTGCCTCTTCTAGCTCGCTTAAATCAGTAACCAATTCTACTGTGTCAATATGTTCATGTAAAGAATAGGTACGGTGATCAGGAACGGAATTTGGATCTTTAGCACGGTTCAATGAGAAAATCACATCTTGACCGCTTACTAATTCACCTGTATCTACTGCTTGACCGTTTTCTACTCGAGCAAAGTTAATATCGTCGCGCAGAACAAAGTAGTAATCGGAATTTCCTTCTGCGATAGCGTGATTATACGACAAGGATCCATCAGAAATGATTTGGTCATCGTCTGTCAAGTTCACTAAACGTACATACATGTTCGTGTTCAGTTGATTGATGGAGCCATCGTTTCCTTTAATAGGGTCTAAAGAAGTCAAGTTCCCCATTGTTTGAGTCAGCATCAATGTTTCTGCATCATTCAAGGATTCATCGTTAAACGACACTGGTTCCCAAGCAAACGCACGTGATTTAGAAAGGCGAATCGAATCTGGATTCAAGACATCTTTATTGAATGCTTGTGCTTTTAAGGAAGTGTATAAAGGAAACAGATACGCGTTTTCCGTTACAAGTAAATCTTCCAATTCTTTATAGGTTTCGGTATAGTCCTCTGGCGTTTCCAGAGCAGCTTCGTTAATCAGCGCATCTACCTCTGGGTCATTTACGTAACTGTTATCCCCTTCGCTAATAAACAAAGAACGAACAGCGTAATCTGGGTTACCAGTAACGGTAGTCCAACTTGAAACAGCCAAGTCATAGTTTCCTGCATCTTTTTGAGCAGTAAAACTTGCATAATCTGGTTGTGTATTTAGTTCTACATTAAAACCATTTTTCATTAATTGGTCACGCAACACGTTCATGTCTGTTTCATTTGAGCTCGTTCCTAAAATCTCAATGGTCGTTTTTTCTGTTGTTTCTACATTTTGGGACACGTCACTACCTTCGCCAGGGTTATTCGCGTCTTGTTCTGTTTGAATCGAGCAAGCAGCTAACACCATCGATGCAGCAGCAATAAAAGGCAATAATTTCTTTTTCATTAATAAATCCTCCCTTAATTCATTCGAGGATCACTTGCGTCACGCAAGCCATCACCCAAAAAGTTAAATGATAAAACAAGTAAGATAATCGCAATACCTGGATAAATGGCCAAGTATGGATTGGTTTCTAAATACTCACTGCCGATTCGTAAAATATTTCCCCACTCTGGCACATGCGCCTCTACTCCAAGTCCTAAGTAGCTCAAGCTACTGGTTGAAATAACCGCAGTACCAATGGTTAACGTGGATCGAATAATCATTGGTGCCATCGCATTTGGTACAACATGGCGACGAATGATCGTCCAGTTATTTTGTCCCAATGCACGAGCTGCCTCTACATATTCGTAGTTCGCCACCTGCATAACATTCGCACGCATGGTTCGTGCATAGGACGGAATGGAACCAAGGCTCAGTGCAATAATCAAGTTGGTGGTCGAAGCTCCAAATGAAGCTACAATCGTAATCGCCAACAGCATTCCGGGAATCGCGTAGAGAACATCCAACAAACGCATAATGATGCTATCTGTACGGCTCCCATAAAATCCAGAAATGGCTCCTAGCGTTCCCCCTACAAAGAAAGGAAGCAAGGTAGATAATAAACCGACTGCCAGCGAAATCTGTGAACCAAAGATAATTCGGGAAAATACATCCCGCCCGAAGTTATCGGTGCCAAATGGATACGCTAGAGATGGTTGTTGCAAGATATTTTGATAATTATTCTCTGAAGCAAACGAATAGCTGAAGGACCACTCACTCGTAATGGCCATCATAATCAGAAAAGTAATAAAGAACAATCCTAGTAAAGCCGCTTGATTGCTCGTCAACTTTTCTCGAATACTAGTTTGTCTGCGCTCACCAGCAAGGTCTTTGTGTGTCCGGTACAAGGAAAATGCCACAAATGCGGCCAAAATATTTCCTGTTAAGGAAGTCAATGCAAGCAAGATGAATGTTCCCCACTTCACTGCCGGTTGAAAGTTGTGCCATTTTCCTTCGAAAATTAAAAAGAATAGATGCATCAACAGGCTGGCTAACAAAATCGCCATCATAAGTAGGAAACGGTTCGCTACAAACGGTTTGAATAAATTTAGCGCGGTTACCACAATCGCCACTATATCAACAAGTACAGTATAGAGCGAGTAGCGGAAAGCTACTGAAATGTTTTTCTTCAAGGCGGTGACACCTGATAAAAAGGTAAACAAGTTCCCCGCTAAGATTCCTGCGATGAATAGAACGGCCAATACCCGGTAGAGGGCATTCGGTACTTCAGGATCCATCGCTCCTTTTTTTAACTGGCGTAACGTAAAGAAATGCAGCAAACTCAACACCAAATGAATCAAAAAAAGGATGAATAGAAATGGTTTTACGCCTAATGGCTGCCACTGGATGCTCAAGAGAAATAGCAGCGCCGTTAAGCCGAGCGATAAGCCATTGCTAAATTGAAATTGGTTCATAATCTGATTGGTTCGATAACTTCTCATCTTCTTCCCTCACCCCCTATTTACCTGTTTGACCGCTACGAATCCGGGAACGAATTCTTGGATCGAGGAAGCTGTAGAGAATATCAACCAACATATTCACGATGGAAAGGATAATCGCAATGTAGATAACGCCACCCATGACAGCAGGAATATCCGGCACAAATTGCTTATCTACGATATAACTTCCTACCCCGCTAATATTAAATACTTTCTCCGTTACAGAGGAACCACCGAGCATGCCTCCAAATTGCAGACCAATGACGGTCACAATCGGAATCAATGCGTTCGGTACAGCGTGGCGTAAAATAATTCTTTGATTGGATAACCCTTTAGAACGAGCGGTTAGAATGTAGTCTTCGTTAATGACTTCAAGCGTTGAAGAACGCGTCATCCTTGCTACAGAAGCCATTAGTCCAGTACCTAATACAACAGCCGGCATCAAAAGGGATGCTAGATTGTTCGCATTGTACGTTGCTGGCAACCATCCAAGATTAATGGAGAAGGTCAGAATAAAAATTAACCCCTGCCAGAAACTAGGAATTGAGATACCAATTAAAGCAACAAACATGAACAAGTGGTCAAAAGTCGAGTTTCTTTTAATAGCCGCATAAATCCCAGCTGGTAAAGCAACCAGTACAGAAAGTGACAAAGCGAAAATCGTTAATTCCATTGTTACCGGGAAGCGTCTTAGAATAGCACTAACTACATTTTCACTCCCTTGATAGGTGTTTCCTAAGTCAAAAGTGAAGACACCACGGACGGTGCGGAATAATTGTGTTAGATAAGAATCATTCAGCCCATGCAAATTACGGAAATTTTCAATCTGCTCCGGAGTCGCTTGTTCCCCCAAAATATTATTTGCTGGATCAGATGGCGATAGATACAAGAGCGTGAAGACAATCATCGTTACGCCGATGATCACAAAGAACATCATGACCAAGCGATTGGCGATAAAATACAACGTAGCATTGGAGACGATCATCAGGTAGAGATACATCGGCCAAGCTAGAATCAAAGAAAGGATAAATCCAGGCCATGTTCCAAGAACGTTTCGCGTAGCATCTAAATACGTATACTCGCTCAATCCTCTTTCTTGATAGGCCGTGCCTTTCCATTGTTGCTGTGCTTTCTTCAGTTCTCGTTCGTACAGTTGATCGAGGTCACGTTTTTGTTGTGCTTCTGACTTCGTGATACCGAGATACGCATTCTTCTTCTGTTCTTGAGCTGCTAGTTTTTCCCGTAAGGCTTGCGCCTGTCCACTTTCCAAAAAGCGAGCCGCTAAATCCTTCCGATCGATTTGTTCTTTATTTTTACGTTGCGTCAGATAGTACACCCCAACTACGAGATGAAACAAGATGCCGAGAAGCAGCAATCCAATCCTCCAACTACGTTTCTGATAAGCTTTTTCATAGTAATAACAAATCGTTGCGAGCCAACGATTTTTTTCTGCTTGCTCCATTCATTCCCTCCTCGCTCATCATTCCGCACATAAATGAAAAATACCCTTAAACAAACGATCATTATGTAATCGTTTATTTAAGGGTAAAATAAGTCTATTTTACGGTTCCACCTTAATTCAGCCGTCAAAAAAAATGACTTGCTGTTCTCTGTTCAGTACGCATAGAGATAGAAGCATACTGCTTTGCTATAACGGGCAAATCCCGTTATGGGCTGGCTTGCGCTCACCCATACGACTCCAAGATGCACTTCCAAGTTTTCTTCCAGATCCTCTCTCACCTAACAGGACTCGCTTTTCTTTCATCCAACTTGTACTTTTCTTTTCAACGTCATTTATTTCGATATGGAATGATGTTTTTACTGAACATAAATATATCAAACCGAATTACGTTCGTCAAGTACATTTGCTTACTATTACAAAGTGATTTTTAACACTCTACTCTTTCTTTTTTTTAGAAAGCGTGCTATTTTCTTGTTATGACTAAAAATAGAAATTGGAAGGAAGAGAACATGAATAACCTATTATCCATTCAGAACTTATCTGTTTCCTTCTCCACTGGATCAAAGGTGAGTCAAGTTGTATCCAACGTTTCCTTTTCCGTACATGCTGGCGAAACGCTGGGATTAGTTGGAGAATCAGGTAGCGGGAAGAGTGTAACGGCGCGTTCCATTATGCAACTCCTGTCTCCAAATGCTCACATTCATCCAGAATCAAGTGTGGTTTATTTGGGCAAAAACTTACTCGAATATAGTGAAAAAGAGATGCGGGCGATTCGCGGCAAAGATATCAGCATGATTTTCCAAGACCCGATGACTTCTTTGAACCCAACAATGACAATGGGGAAACAAATTACCGAAACCTTACGCCAACATGAAGGCTTATCCGAAAAAGATGCAGAAGTACGTGCAAAAGAAATCATGCAGCACGTTGGAATTACGAACGTGGATTATCGTTATACGCAATATGCTCATGAATTTTCTGGTGGGATGCGCCAGCGGATGATGATTGCAATGGCTCTTGCTTGTAACCCTTCCTTAATTATTGCAGACGAGCCTACGACTGCCTTAGATGTAACCATTCAAGCTCAAATTCTCGAATTATTAAAAGAAATTCAAGCTACATTTGGGATGGCTATTATTCTGATTACCCATGATTTTGGTGTCGTTGCAAATATGTGTGACAATGTCGTTGTAATGAAAGACGGACATGTCGTGGAGCAAGGTGATACAGTGTCTGTATTCCAGAATCCTCAACATGACTATACAAAAATGTTACTCGCAGCTATTCCTAATTTACAAAAACCAAAGTCTTCTGCTTCTTTGAAGAAATTAGAGGAAATCCATGCTGGCAAAAGAGATGTTTTGTTGGAGATTTCCCAGCTGCAAAAGGAATTCCCTTATGGTCGAAACGAAACGGTACGAGCGGTAGACCAGCTTAGTTTCAAAATCTATCGAGGTGAAACATTAGGATTGGTAGGTGAATCTGGTTCTGGTAAGTCAACAACCGGTAGAACGATTCTACGCCTACGTGAACCTGACAACGGCGAAACCCTGTATGAAGGGTTTGACATTAATCACCTGAAGCCCAAAGAGTTGAAGTCCATGCGGAAGAACATGCAGATGATCTTCCAGGATCCGTATGCATCGTTGAACCCTCGAATGAAAATTCAAGATATTATTGGAGAGTCATTGGATATCCATGGTTTGGCCAAGAACCGCAAAGAACGGAATGCTCGCGTGTTGGAACTATTAGAATTAGTTGGACTTGATGCTTCTTTTGCCCAACGTTTTCCGCATGAGTTTTCTGGCGGTCAACGTCAGCGGATTGGAATTGCTCGTGCATTAGCAGTAAATCCAGAATTCATTGTTCTAGATGAACCACTTTCTGCTCTGGATGCCTCTATTCAGGCACAAATTGTGGAATTGTTAGAAGACTTACAACAAAAACTAAACTTGACCTATTTGTTCATCGCCCATGACTTAACCATGGTGAAACAAATTTCAGATCGCGTAGCGGTTATGTATCAAGGAAAAATCGTAGAGTTAGCAGATGCGGAAGAACTATTTGCGAATCCGATTCACCCATACACTAAAAAGCTGCTATCAGCTATTCCGATTCCAGACCCTGTTTACGAAGCAACTCGAACAGCGCTCGGAAAAACGGATGAGGAATTGGCGGAGTATGAAGGCCATTCCTTCCAAGAAGTAACGCCAAATCACTGGGTATATTGCTAAGTTTTCAAGTTGAGAAGGAGATGATTCGATGTCGTTAAGCATGCGGACGATGAAGACTGCCTTAGCAGCCTTCCTGGCAATTTTAGTTGCCCAGTGGCTGGGGCTTGACTATGCCGTATCTGCAGGAATTATTGCTATTCTCAGTGTGCTGGATACGACGAAATCCTCTCTCCTTACAGCTGGAAGGCGTGTCGGATCGACTCTGTTAGCTCTAGGTGTTGCGGTCGTTCTCTTCTATTTGTTTGGGTTTGGCACGTCTGTATTTGCGCTCTATTTAATGATCTATGTTCCGCTAGCTTACCGATTTGGTGTGGAAGCCG
Organism: Jeotgalibaca caeni; assembly: GCF_028863945.1. GTDB lineage: Bacteria > Bacillota > Bacilli > Lactobacillales > Aerococcaceae > Jeotgalibaca > Jeotgalibaca caeni. Next base: position 7,400 of record NZ_JARBEA010000055.1, read on the forward strand.
GGATTGCACCTTGTTCCGTATTGGTTACGCACCTATTAGTAGAACAAAATATTTCGTTACCTTTGTTGCAAAATGAACTTCTATTAATGGTAATTGGAGCGGGAATCGCAATCCTCATCAATGTGTATCATCCTTCAAAAAATGATCGCATTGTCGAGCTACGTGATGAGGCAGACCAACTAATGAAAGACGCCCTGTTGTCGCTTTCTCTTCATTTACAAAATGGCATTCCTTCTCCACCAAATGTCCTCGAAGAGTTAAACGAATTATTAAAAGAAGCGGAACAATTAGTCTTTCTGGAGTCGGAGAACCGAATCTTAACCGATTGGCAGTATGATTTGCGTTATATTGAAATGCGCAAGGATCAAGCAGCCATCCTTGCATACATGCAACAAAATATTTTGAAGTGTACGATCCCGACGGAAGAAAACAAAATATTGGCCGGACTCTTTTACTTAACCGCAAATCAGCTGCATCAAAATAATACGGGTGAGTATATTTTAGAAGACATTCGTCTTCTATTGCAGCATTTCCGTCAGAGTGACCTACCTGAAAATCGATTGGAGTTTGAGAACCGAGCAGTCTTATTTCAATTATTGAATGATTTCACCCGCTTCATTCAAGCAAAAAAAGATTTCTTTGATGAATATGGGACTGCCCAATTATCCAATGAATAAAAGCAATGATTTTGTCTGTTTTAAAAGATAAAATCATTGCTTTTTTTATTTCATTTTTGTTTCAAAAGTTTCAAATTCTTCTTTTATGAGAGGAATAAATTCGTTAAAAAGCGTCCTTATCATAATGTAAGCGAATTATTTTTCTTAACATTAGAATATCAAAATAATGCTAAAAAAGGCTTGTTTTTTCTGTAAATGAGTTTATACTTGTCTTTCATAAGTTAACGCAATGCCTATTGTACTTATACATTTATTGCTTTATTACGATTTATTTATTTACAGGAGGAATTATAATTTAATGGGACAAGATATGACAAAAGGTAATCCGATTCATCTGATTATCCAATTTACTTTGCCAATGTTACTCGGAAACGTTTTTCAGCAATTTTACAGCATGGCCGACACCTATATCGTAAGTCAAACACTCGGAGTAGAGGCATTCTCTGCCGTTGGATCAACAGGTAGCATTACCTTCCTCATCCTTGGATTGGCGACTGGACTAACCGCTGGACTCTCTGTCATTACCGCTCAATACTTTGGCAAAAAAGATTTTGTTGGATTGCGTCGCAACTTGGCTGCTAGCTTGATGATCAGCTTGGCGATTACTTTGATTTTGACTATTTTTGCTACTATGTACACTCGTGAAATCTTGTCCCTTATGAAAACTCCTGCCAACCTGATCGATGACGCGCAAGCTTACTTAGTGGTTATTTTCGCCGGTACCGGCGCTTCTGTCATGTTTAACCTATTATCCAATGTGCTACGGGCAATCGGAGACAGCAAAACTCCATTGTTGTTCCTGGCTATTACGTCTGCTCTGAATGTTATTTTAGACTACTGGTTTATCTTAGGCTTCCACACCGGCGTTGAAGGCGCAGGTTATGCAACGGTCCTTTCTCAATTGGTTGCAAGCATCCTCTGTCTCGTTTATATTTGGAAAAAAGTTCCTATGCTCCGAATCTATAAAGAAGATTGGAAGATTACGAAAAAAGAATGGATTCATCATCTCCGTATTAGCTTGCCAATGGGCTTCCAAAGTTCGATTATTGCGGTTGGTTCAATGACCATTCAAACAACTTTGAACAGTTTAGGTGCAACAGCTGTTGCGGCTACTACTGCTGCTGAAAAAATTAACGGGATGGCAACCATGCCGCTTCAATCATTCGGAGTTACCATGGCTACTTACACCGCGCAAAACTTTGGTGCTGGAAACTATGACCGAATTTGGGTTGGCGTGAAAAAAGTGAGCCAATTAGTACTCGGTTATAGCTTTGTGATGGGAATTCTATTGGTAACATTTGGTCGACAATTCGCGAGCGTGTTCGTTGGAAATGGTTCTGACGCTATCTTAGATAACGTGCAGATTTACTTCTTAACAAATGCGACCTTCTACTTCTTATTAGCGCTATTGTTTATTTATCGTTACACTTTGCAAGGTTTAGGGAACAGTTCTGCTCCAACCGCTGCTGGCGTAATGGAATTAATTTCCCGTATGCTTGCTGCAGTATTGTTAGCTAACGTATTCGGTTTTGCAGGAGTTTCGATTGCAGGACCATTAGCTTGGTTAGGTGCTTTGATTCCTCTATTTATCTCTTACTACACAACGAAAAAACGTCTAGAAAATGGCGAACCAATGGAAACGGAGAAAGATTTCTCTCTTACCGATGCTGTTTCCAAATTAATTCCACGTTTTGCTCGATAATATGAATACAGAACACCCGAAAATCCTTCTATGGACTTTCGGGTGGTTTTTTTATTCAACTGGCACATCCAGCTCCTCTGCAATGAACTCTAACAGAGTATGGCTTTCTTCTGGAGAATCTAAGTAATACTCGATACCGTTCTCATCTTTTAGAATGGTGTCACTCAATTTGGTAAACTCTTGGCGGTATCCATAAGCCGTTACGATATATTGATTCCCTTCCACAATTATCTGGAGGTCTTCATAATGATGCAGCCCATCTTCTAATCCTTTTTCTTTCCATTCTTCCCTTTGTTTCTGTACCTCTTCTAAACTTGTATCTGGAAGAATCCAATCTTTGTGATACTGGTTCAATAACATCAAGTCCTTATCACTAATTGAAACAAATGAATCCATTAATTCATGGTTCGGGTCGTAGTTTATCCGCCATGTTGTACTTAACAAATCATTCCGACTGAGCCCCTCTTCGTTTACATAATCATTTTGGTTTTGTTGATGCTGTTCAAAGAGAAGGTACCCCACGATAACAAAAAGAAGAGAAGCCAATAAAATATTCGTCGTCTTCCTACGAGTACTCTTTTTTACTTGCCGAGTGATATCCTCTACCATTCGCGAATCCTCCTTTATCAAATCATCCAAAGGGGTTTGATACAGCTCGCCAATCGCCACTAAAATATCCAAATCAGGGTATGTTCTACCAACCTCCCAGCTTGAAACCGTCTGACGCGATACATGTAAAATTTCTGCTAATTCTTTTTGAGTTAGTCCAGCTTCTACTCTTTTTTCTTTTAATTTATCGTGTAGGTTCATCGTGCTCATCCTTTTCTTTTCATTATAAACAAGTTCGCAAAAAAAAGGTGATTGTCCTATTATTTTTGTCAGCTACGATTTGTAGCATGGCTCTATCCCTTGATATAACAAGGTTTTAAAGCAAAAAAAAGTGCACACCATTTTTTAGGATGGCGTGCACTTCTTCATTCTATTCTGCTTTAAAGTGAGCTTCTACACGGTAAATCCGTTGCCCTTTTGCAGCAAATTTTTCTTCGTATTCGGTTCGAACATTTCCTTCAAATTCAGACTGATGCAAATCCAGCCACACTTGATCTAGTTCCATCCCAAACTTCGAGAAGCTTACAAGAGAATATTCGAATAAGCCTTGATTGTCTGTTTTGAAATGAACTTCACCGTTTGGTTTCAAGATTTGTTGGTAATTTTCCAGAAAGGCAGCTGAAGTTAATCTTCTCTTTTCATGACGACTCTTTGGCCATGGATCTGAAAAATTTAAGTATACGCGGTCCACTTCTCCTTCTGAAAAATAATCAGAAATAAGACCGCCGTCTGTATTCAAAAGTTTCACGTTTGGCAATTCTGCTTCTATGATTTTATCAAGCGCCATTACCGCTACACTGGTTTGCAACTCGATTCCAATGAAGTTTATTTCTGGATGTTGCTTCGCCATCCCAACAATGAATTGGCCTTTCCCAGAACCAACTTCAATATGAATCGGCCCTTCTTGTGGGAAACTCTGTGCCCATTTCCCTCTAAGGGTCGTTGGGTCTGTCACTACATAGTTTGGGTATTCAGCTAACTTATCTGCTGCCCATGGTTTGTGTCTTACTCTCATTTTTTCTCCTCCAATAAAAAATCCTACCCCTCATCATTATACGGAATAGGATGATTACTTATGATGTATTCTGTTTACATATGCTTCTTTCATATGTAAAATTTGTTGATTCATTTTTATATTTTCCCCGTTCTCATGATATTTCTTCGTCAACAACAATCGATTAACGAAACTATACCACTCCAAACATTGATACACTTCATCTGTTTTCATGAGACCATACTTGTCTAACCAGTGATCCCAGTCTGATGGATCTACGTAGCGCACTAGGAGCATGCTGATATCTGAAAATGGATCTGCAATCTTCACAGACTCCCAATCTACTAGATACAGCCGTTCATCTTCAGTAAGCAAAAAGTTCTTTCGATTTAAGTCTCCGTGGCAGACTGTGTAACGGGCATCTTTCACATAATGAAGCGTTTCTTGTAAATAAGCAACAATCGTATTCAGAAATGAGTTGGTGCTCAAATCTTCTTCTAAATCCGCTAAGTAATCGTTCAGAAACATTTCCGGATGATAGACTTGTCCCTTTACTTTACGCAGCATGCTTAAGAGATGTTCCGAACGATGATACTTCCGCATAATGTCGATGATTTCTTTTGAGTTCATCTCATTACCCAACAGCACTCTTCCATTCAGCCATTCCTGAGCAGTTAAGATATCCCCATTACCAATTCGCTTCGTCCAAATCAGCCGTGGAGTAATTCCTTCAACAGAAAGCGCGGCTAAAAAAGGTGAGGAATTGCGTTTCAAAAACACCTTTTCCTCTGCCCTTACGCCCATATATGCATGTCCGGTGTCGCCTCCGATAGGGTGTAGTTTCCACCCCGAATCCATCTTGTAGTCCATTCTGTTCATTCCTTACTCACGCTTGATTGGTGCTGCCATTGACCTGTCTGTTTGCTTCTTCCTGCGCAGCCTCACAAAGCTATGTGAGCCAGCTACAAATAACCATACGAGAAGATACGAAAGTGACTCTCCGCTTTCTTTATCTATAGCAGGAAAAGTCACTTCTACTCTTATTCATCGTTATCTACATTTCTTCAACCGTCCCTGTCATTCCAACAGGCATGTCTCCCGTTCGCTTCATGGGGTAATCTATTATTTATTTTAGGTTCATTTCTGCATTCCGTCAAGGGAAAGATGAATCAGCCCTCCAGGCCCTGGCCTTCTTACAGATTCAAATGTGCTCTTTTCTGTACCCTCTTCACTAAATAAAAGCGAATAAATAATAAGGAAAAGAGGACATTAAGAAAGAGCGCACCAATTGCAATAACCGGCCCAGACCCAACTACTGTAGCAACAGCAAAGGCGAGCGATTGCCCCACTAACAACTGAAGCAGCAAGTGTTCAAATCCTTTCTCCTTTTTAATTTTAGGAGCAGGATATAAGCGGGCAAGAAGGTGCTCATCCATCTGCCCATAGAGAGCAGACAATTGAAAACCGGTCAAATAGATAAATAATACGTTCAATAATAAGCTGACTAAGGGAATCGTAGTGAATATAAAAATAAGAACCCCAATTCCAGTCAGGCGGAAGTACAAGCCGCTATAATTGCTCCCGCGCACAAACGCACGAGCGTATAAATATTGGTAGGGGTTGTCTTTTCCAGAAAGAAAAGTCACTGCTTGATCCAGATATTTCCGGCGCTTCGCTGGGTTGCGCACAGTTGGAATATCCGTGAACAAATTAATCAGGCGATTTAATTGGGCAGAGCGTTTCTCTTCTTGATGAACAACCTTTTCCCAATGCAACAATGGAACTTCCAGTTTTTGGAGCCGTTGGAAGAGAACCATAACGACCACACTGAGAAGAAGACTAATCCATGTTTGCATTAAGAATCCAATCATTAATACGACAAACGAAAGGACGAAAAGAAGTGCTCTCTTCTTCTCTGGCTCTGTTTGAAAGTAGAAACCTTCTTCTTGTATTCCGAGTTCAGTCCACTTCAAAAGGAGTAAGGAAACATAGAATAGTAAAAATTCTAACACTCGAAATGGCTGACCGACAAAGAGCATCGGAAATGCTACACCGGCGAGAATGAATAAGAGAAATGCCGGAAACAAAAGACTCGATGACTTTGTGTTTTTGAGATAGTGTTGCCACTCTTTTTCTTTGGCTGCTAAAAATACAGGATCCGCTGCTTGAACCAGCGTAGCAAGCTTCCCAATAAACAAAGAACCACTCAGAACCAACGCCCATATCCATTTTCCGATATGAAAAGGCGGCTCTACAGTCTTCAAAAATTCCGCATACTGGTAAGCCAGTGCTCCAAAAAGAAAAATAATCACAATGACGAAATGGTCGTTAAATACATATTTCGCATAGCGGCTCATTTTCTTAAAATATTTTTTACGGCGATTCGCTAATTGTTCGAGCACGTTCATAAGACGTCCCCTTCTTTGGTCAACTGGATGTACAACTCATCTAATGTCGCTCCTGGCATCGCTAATTCGTTTTGCAGATCGGTCATGTTCCCCGTTACCTTCACTTCACCTTGATGCAAGAGAACGAAATTATCGCATTCACGTTCAGCAGAGCTAAGCACATGCGTAGACATTAAAATAGCCGCACCCGCAGCTTTCTTTTCTCTAATAATTTCTAAAAAGGTATGGATACCAAGTGGATCTAGTCCTAAGAATGGTTCATCTATCACATAGAGCGGCGCATCCAACATAAAGGCACAGACCAACATCACCTTTTGTTTCATCCCTTTTGAGAAAAATGCCGGGAACCATTCCATTTTATCTTCTAAGCGGAAGGCTTTCACATACCGGTTTGCTCGCTCCATCGCCTTTTCAAGCGGCATTTGGTATGCCATTGCCGTTACTTCGATATGTTCACGTAAAGTTAATTCTTCGTACAAAACAGGTGTCTCTGGAACAAACGCAAATGACTGGCGATACTGTTCTGGATCATTGCGGAGTGAAGTTCCTTCGATGGTGATTTGACCAGAAAAAGGCATCATTAATCCGATAATGTGTTTGATGGTTGTACTCTTCCCTGCTCCATTCAAACCAATCAGTCCAGTTAATTCACCTGCTTTTACGGAAAACGTTACCTCTTGGATAACCGGTACAGCGGTATATCCTCCAGTAAGATCCTTTATTTCTAATGTCATGGGTACTTGTCCTTTCCAACATAATCTCTCATTATTATACCATAGAGCCTTATGCAATTAATGTATATTTTATAATCGTTATGGTAAAGTTATGATAAAAGAAAAGAGGGATCGCTCATGACGGATTGTATTTTTTGTAAGATTATTCAAGGTGAAATACCCAGCTACAAAGTATATGAAGATGAAAAGGTGCTGGCATTCCTAGACATCTCCCAAGTTACCAAAGGGCATACGCTAGTAGTGCCGAAGAAGCATGTAGAAAATATTTTTGAATACGATGAAGCTCTAGCAGCAGACGTGTTCTCAAAGATTCCTGCCATCTCTCGTGCCATCCGAGCACATCATCCAGCAGTAAAAGGCATGAATATTTTGAACAACAATGGATCGCTGGCTTACCAATCTGTATTTCACTCTCACGTACATTTGATTCCACGTTATGAAGATGAATCAATTGACGGATTCGGCTTAAAATGGGAAACTCATAATGAACACTATCAACCAGAAGATTATCAAACCATCGTAGAAACAATTAAGGAAAAAATGGAGGGATAAAGGATGAAAGACTTTACACAAGGATTACTATTCGGAGCTGTAGTAGGTGGATTAATCGCACTACTCAACACCCCAAATAATGGGGAAGAAAATCGCCGCAAGGTGCAAGATTACATCAAGGATAACACGAATGCCGTGAATGACTTAGGAGACGACTTAAAACAGTTGCAGGTCTCCCTTGGCCGTCTATCTGAAGAAGGAATGGCTGTAGCCGATCGTGCTACAAAAGACATCGCTTATTCAGTAGAAGATTTCACACAGAAAAACTCTCCACGCATTAGAAGAGTTATGAGCAGCATCAATAAATTAACGGAAGACTTAAAGAATGAACAAGAAAAATATCAAGATAGTCCCCTGTTAAATCAAGAAGGATAAGAACAGTAGAGTGGCCAAATGCTCCCTATTTGAAGCGTTTGGCCACTCTCTTTTTTATTTAATGAACGAGTGTTTTATTTATGAAGATTTCTAGAAAAATTAAAGCGTTTTTCAAGATTCCTTTCCAAATGATTTTCGTTTGTGATATAGTTAAAAAGGTTCTTTAGATGAGAACGACCAAGATTGAAGAAATGGAAGTGTAGATACAAAATGAAAAAAATTGCGCTATCAGCAGTATCCTTATTAGCAGCTTTTACCCTTTCCGCATGTTCGAACAGTGAAGATGTCGTTACCATGGAAGGCGGCAATATTACTAAAGATGAACTTTACGAAGCAATGAAACCAACAATCGGTGAAGCTACTCTACAACGAATGATTTTAATCCAAGCATTGGAAAATGAAGTTGGCGACAACAACTTCGCAGCAGAGGCAGAAACAGAAACTCGCACAACCATGGCTTCTGTTGGTGGAGAAGAAGCATTTGTAGGCTTACTCTCACAAATGGGCTTCAGCACCGTTAAAGAATATCAAGATCAAATCCACATGAACTTATTGATGAATGAAGCATTAGAACAAAGAACGCCAATCTCTGATGAAGAAATTGAAGAATATTACGAAACCTATGAGCCAGCAATCACTGCTTCTCATATCTTAGTAGAAGATGAACAAAAAGCAAAAGACTTAATCAAAGAAATTAATGAAGGTGCAGATTTTGCGACTGTAGCTACAGAAAACTCTACTGATCCAGGCAGCGCTCAAAACGGTGGTTCACTTGGTCAAGTAAGCAAAGGTCAAATGGTCGCTCCTTTTGAAGAAGCAGCTTTTGCTTTAGAAGAAGGCGAAATGACACAAACACCTGTACAATCCGATTTCGGTTACCACATCATTCTTGTGACAGAAAAACCTGAAAAAGGAACGTTAGAGGAAGAAACAGAAACAATCAAACAAAATCTTCTAAACGAGAAATTAGCTGATCCTACTTATCTGAACGATACAATGACAGCTATCTTGACAGAATCAAACATCGATATTAAAGATGAAGATCTAGAAGACGCAATGGCTCCATTCCTTGGGACAACTGAAGAAGAAACAAGTGAATCGGCTGAATCTACAGAGTCCGCTGAGTCCACATCTGAATCTGTTGAATCCGAAGATGCTTCAAGTGAATCTGCAGAATAAAAAAACACCTCCCCATCAACTTGCGTTGTAGACTAACACAAATAAATGAGACAATATAAAACACCTTCGGAATGGTATAATACCAAATACTATGTCGGAGGTGTT
>NZ_JARBEA010000056.1 GCF_028863945.1 Jeotgalibaca caeni
AACACCTCCGACATAGTATTTGGTATTATACCATTCCGAAGGTGTTTTATATTGTCTCATTTATTTGTGTTAGTCTATTTTAGCAGGTTCTTCTTTTTTTATTTTTCTAGTGCTTCTACAATCGCTTTGTTAAAGGCTGGCAAGTCTTCTGGTGTACGGCTCGTGATGAGGCCGCTCTTATCAATAACGAGCTCGCTATCCTCCCAGATTGCTCCTGCATTAATTAAGTCAATTCCTACTTGGCTAACGGAAGTCATTTTCTTCCCTTCAACTACCTCAGCGTTGATCAGCAATTGAGGGCCATGGCAGATCGTGAAAATTGGTTTCTTCTCTTGATCAAAGTGAATGACAAAATCCAAGAACCGTTTGTCTTTACGCAATTGGTCTGGTGAATAACCACCAGGAATCAACAAGGCATCGAAATCTGCTGGATTCACATCGTCAATCCCTTTATCGATGGTTACCTCTGCTTCCTCTTTTTTACCTTTTACCACATTGCCTGCTTTCTTCTCAATCGTCGTAATCTCATGTCCTGCTTCTTTTAGTGCCTCTGCTGGTGAAGTGTACTCAGAGTCTTCAAAAAGATTGGTGATTAAGACAGCTACTTTTTTACTCATTCTCTGATTCCCCTTTCTTTCGTTATAATTAGTGTAACAAAAGGTGGTTCCTGATGCCAAATGAAAAGAATTAAACCATTTATTTGGCGAATTCCAGATCTGTCTTTTAGAATGGATGGTATAAAGAAAGAAGGTTGATGTTATGTACATAGGTATATTATCAAAACTATTTATCGGTTTTTTTGGCACCATTATCGTGATGAGAGCAGTTGGAAAAAAGGCACTCTCCGAAATTACACCGTACGATATTATCTACACGATTATTTTAGGGGGAATTGTGCAGGAAGGACTCTATGATGATAAAGTTCATGTTGGACATATCGTATTTGCTCTCTTTATATGGGGAGTGGTAATTTATCTCGTAGAGACCTTGGTACAGCGAAGAGATAATGTCGCACGCAAGATGAAGGGGGAGCCTTCTGTTTTCATTTACAAAGGTGAATTAAACTTGTATGAAATTCATCAAAATCATATTGAAATGGAACAATTACGCAGCATCTTACGGGAACAAAACTGTTTTTCCCTCAGTCAAGTCGAATATGCAGTGATGGAAACAAACGGAATTGTATCAATTATTAAGAATCCCGACTCACCGGATGCATTTACGTACTTACTTGTAGATGATGGCGTTCCTGAAATAAACACTCTTCAAACAATCGGAAAAGACGAAAAGTGGTTGTATGATCAGCTCGGGGAATTGGGTTATACCGATATCAAAGAGTTGGTTTATGTGGAATGGTCTGAAGAAAATCAATTTTTGGTGAAGACATATGCGGAATGCTATAACCAACACGTAGCTGTAGACGGGTAAGGTACCGTTTCTCTGCTTAATTGAAAAATCCGTGCAAACAAACGATTTAATAGTCGCAAGTTTGCACGGGTTTTCTTTATTTAATCATCGTTAATGCTATTCGGCCTTTTTTCACATCAACCGATTCAAGCCATACGGTCACGATATCTCCAACGCTCACCACATCGGTTGGGTGCTTGACGAAGTTATGACTGAGTTTAGAAATATGAACGAGTCCATCTTGTTTCACTCCAATATCAACAAACGCGCCAAAGTCGACAACATTACGAACGGTTCCTTGCAGTTCCATTCCTTCCTTCAAGTCTTCCATCGTTAGAACATCTTGACGCAGGAGGGGCTGGGCAATTTCATCACGCAAGTCTCTTCCAGGCTTGGTTAAGCTGGCAATAATATCACGCAAGGTTTCTTTTCCTAAACCAGTTTCTTCCATTATTCTTTGTTGGTCTAACTTTTCCAGAGCTTCTTTTGCTTGTTCGGTTCCCACGTCTTTCAGCTTTAATCCTGCCAGTTCGAGCACCTTTTTAGCTTCAGCATAAGACTCTGGGTGAATATCGGTATTATCCAGAATGTTCTTCCCTTCCAGAATTCGCAAGAACCCTGCTGCTTGTTGATAAGCTTTCGGTCCTAAACGAGGGACTTTTTTGAGTTCAGGGCGACCGGTAAAGCCGCCATTTTCTTCGCGGTACTCAACAATATTTTGGGCAATCGTTTTATTCAAACCGGAAACATGTTGCAAGAGCGGCACACTGGCGGTATTTAAATTAACTCCTACTTGGTTTACTGCTGTTTCCACCACAAAATCCAAACGTTCCGTCAGCCGCTTCTGAGAAACGTCATGCTGATACTGCCCTACGCCTACTGATTTCGGATCAATCTTCACTAACTCGGCTAATGGGTCTTGCAAGCGACGAGCGATGCTGACAGCACTGCGTTCTTCCACTTGGAAATGAGGGAACTCTTCTCGGGCCAGATCACTTGCTGAATAAACAGACGCTCCCGCTTCATTGACAATCACATAAAAAACGGGACGATCAAGCATCTGGATTTGCTCTGCTACAAAGCGCTCAGATTCACGGCTTGCCGTACCATTTCCAATCGCAATCATTTCTACTTGGTAGTTTTCAAGCAACTGACGGAATTGCGGTCCCGCTTCTGCTCGTTTGGCTGCGCCAGCTGGTGGATGGGGATAAATGACGCCTTTATCCAATACCTTCCCGGTGACATCTACTACTGACAACTTACACCCCGTTCGATAAGCAGGATCTAATCCTAAAACGACTTTCCCTTTTAATGGAGGCTGCAGGAGAAGATTTCGCAAATTTTCGCCAAAGATATCAATGGCTTGTTCTTCTGCCGTTACGGTCAATTCATTGCGAATTTCCCGTTCAATCGCTGGTCCAATAAAACGTTGGTAGCTGTCTTGATAGGCTGCTGTGACGTAAGGCGTTGCGACACTATCTTTGTTCTTAATGAGTTGCGCTCTTAAATACGCATCAATCTTGTCCGATTCTACTCGCAAAGCTACTCTTAAAATCCCTTCCTTTTCCCCACGGTTCATGGCCAGCATACGGTGAGGTTGAACGGAACGAACAGCTTGAGAGAAATCATAGTACATTTCATATACGTCTTTTTCATCAGCTTCTTCATTTTTCACTACACTGACGATAAGACCAAACTTTCTCGTATACGTCCGGATTTTTTCACGAAAAACGGGTTCATCGCCTACCATTTCAGCAATAATTTCATGCGCTCCTTGAAGAGCTTCTTCAACGCTTTGAACTTTCTCCCCTACATAAGCAGCAGCAGTTTCTTCTACTGATTCACTTGTGGGGAATGAAAGTAGCCACTCTGCTAAAGATGCAAGTCCCTTTTCTCTCGCAATCGCTGCTTTTGTACGTTTCTTTTGCTTATAAGGACGATACAAATCTTCCACGCGTTGCATTTTTTCGGCGGAGCGAATGTCTTTCGTTAATTCAGGAGTTAGCTTCCCTTGCTCCTCGATGATGCGAATCACTTCTTCTTTACGCTGTTCCAAGTTCAATAAATATTGATAGCGCTCTTCGATCTGACGAATTTGGACTTCGTCAAGTGACCCAGTCATCTCCTTACGGTAACGTGCAATAAACGGGACGGTATTCCCTTCGCCTAACAATTGCAGAACTGCCGTAATTTGTTTCTTATGATATTCTTTCAATTCTCCCATTAATAAGGGAAGTACTTTTTCCTCTACTTTTTCAGACACTTCGTTTGTTCATCCTCTCTCTTACAAATAAACTTCCGTGATGAATTCATTGGAATCGTCTTTCTTTATCCCATAACGATGAACCATTCCGTGTTTATCAAAAACAATACCGTGAAGCGTACCACCAAATACCGCCCCACCGTCAATTCCAATTTTATCGTCTTCCATCCATATTTGCGATTCAGTCTGGTCTTGGTGCAATAAAAAGGTTGGTGTGTGACCAAACACAATTTTCTTCCCTGTATGGTTTTTCCCTTTATGGAATTCTTCTCGAATCCATAAAAAGTCACTGGGATTCGTTTCCCGCCAATGATCTTTCGTTAAATCTACTCCTGCATGAACGAAAAGATACGAATCCCACTCGTAATGATAAGGCAAAAATTTCAAAAAAGGAACCAGCTCCGGGTAACGGTCCTTGATTTGCCTCACCATTTCCAGTGGGTTTTTATTTGTAATTGGTTCTTCTAACAAAGTTTCGACCGTCTTCCAGCCGCCATTCAAGAAGTAATTCGGTCCGTATTTTTGCGGATTCGAAAGAAAGTTAAATAATAAATCTTCATGATTACCCGCGAGGCAAATCGCCTCTTCTTCTTTTATCAACTGTTGGACTACTTCTAAACATTCTTTCGGATTTTCTCCACGGTCAATAATATCTCCAATAAAAATTAACCTTTGAGAAGATGGCTCCCAAAACTCCAATAACTTCCGTAACATTCCAATTTCACCATGTACGTCTCCAATTACAAAAAGTTGTTCCTTCATCTTGTCACCACCCTCTCTTTTTATTCTTTATTTTACCATAATTAGACAAAGAGTCACTTTTAAGCAAAAACCGAACATTAAAATATTAAATATCAAAAATTGTTAACATTTCGTATTGATACATTTTATTTATTTCGATATAATAAAATGGTCGATACGATTCCTGAACATTGCACTCATTCAAATCAACTAGGAATGTTCGTCAAAACCATACAAAAGGAGCTTCACAACACATGGAAAAGTTTTTCAAGTTAAAAGAGCATGGTACCACTGTCTCTACAGAAGTACTGGCTGGTATTACCACATTCTTCGCTATGGCATACATTATTTTTGTTAATCCAGCAATTCTTTCTTTATCGGGTATGCCTAGTCAGGCTGTTTTCTTGGCTACTATTATTTCAGCAGCAGTCAGCACCTTAGTAATGGGATTATTTGCGAACGTGCCTTATGCGTTAGCTCCCGGAATGGGCTTGAATGCCTTCTTTACTTATACAGTGGTATTCGCTCTTGATTTTTCTTGGCAACAAGCGCTCGCGATGGTATTCCTTTGCGGTGTGATTAATGTACTCATTACTGTTACACGTATTCGTAAAATGATTATTAAATCTATTCCTGATTCACTCCAGCATGCTATTAGCGCCGGAATTGGTATTTTTATTTCTTATATTGGAGTTAAAAACGCGGGCTTCCTTCAATTCACTTCCGATGCAGGAAGTATTCTTTCCATTAATAATGCCCCTTATGATCCTGCACTTTCTACGTACGAAGGCGGTGTAGGTACGATAGTCAGCAGTGGCGGAATCGTTCCAGCACTTGTGAACTTCACTCAGAGCCCTGCTATGCTCGCTTTGATTGGTTTAATTATTACGATTGTTTTGATGATTCGCAACGTGCGCGGTGCAATTATCATCGGAATCATTGCAACGACTCTTCTAGGAATTCCATTCGGGGTCGTTGAAATATCTGCCAATACCTTATCAGCGAATTCATTAGGAACAGCCATTTCAGAATTAGGTGTCACATTTGGTGCCGCCTTTGGTAAGGAAGGTTTGGTTTCCTTATTCACGGATGCAGAACGAATTCCACTGGTATTGATGACTATTTTCGCTTTCAGCTTATCTGATACCTTCGACACAATCGGAACCTTTATTGGAACGGGTCGTCGTACTGGAATTTTTTCTGAAGAAGATGAGAAATCTCTTGAAGAAGGAAAAGGTTTCTCTTCAAAAATGGACAAGTCTTTGTTCGCAGACTCTATCGGTACTATTTTCGGTGCTATTTTCGGGACATCTAATACGACTACTTTCGTAGAAAGTGCTGCTGGTATCGGCGCTGGCGGTCGGACCGGTTTGACTGCTGTCGTTGTAGCGGGAATGTTTATCATCAGTGCATTTTTTGCACCGTTAATTGGCGTTGTTCCTGCAGCTGCAACTGCCCCTTCTTTAATTATTGTAGGAATCTTAATGATGTCTTCTTTCAAAGATATCGACTGGTCTAATCTTGAAGACGCGATTCCAGCATTTTTCGCTTCTATTTTCATGGGACTTACTTACAACATCTCTACAGGGATTGCAGCGGGTTTCATTTTTTATGTAATTGTGAAAGTTTGTTTAGGAAAGGCAAAAGAAATCCATCCGATTTTGTGGGGTTCTACGATTCTCTTCCTTATTAACTATGTAATTATGGCATTCCTCTAATTAACTACATTTTGAAAAAACGTACGCTTTTAGTTGCGAATTCACAAAAATACCGCTATAATAAATTGAGCGTTAAATTGAAGATCTCCATAGGGGAGTAACTAGCAGCAATATGCTGTGGTAACATCAACAATAAGTAGAGCACAACTGTCTGCTGGTGTTACCTTAAATAGTGAGACTTATGCATATTGAATGTCCATCTTATGGGTAGTTCGGTATCATAAGTCTTTTTTCTTTTTATCGCTAAGAAAAGATAAGAGAGGGGAAAGAATGTGGCAAAAGAACAGTTACGTGAAGCCTTCTACACACAAGACCCAGAGTCCGTCCTATCAACTTTAGGAACGTCTCGTGATGGTTTAAGTGATGCAGAAGCAAAGAAAAGGATCGAGGAATACGGTCATAATGCATTAGACGAGGGAGAGAGCAAAACGCTCCTACAAAAATTCTTTGATCAGTTCAAAGATTTCATGATCCTTGTTCTGTTAGCAGCCGCTTTGATATCCGGTGTACTTGGCGAAGTTTCTGATGCAATAATTATTTTAATGGTTGTAGTCTTAAATGCGGCACTTGGTGTTTTCCAAGAAGCAAAAGCAGAAGAAGCAATCAATGCCTTGAAACAAATGGCTTCTCCTATGGCACGTGTAAAACGTGGTGGAAGCGTTGTTTCAATTAAGAGTGAAGACATCGTTCCTGGAGACATCGTTCTCTTGGAAGCTGGTGACGTAGTCCCTGCTGACCTACGCTTGATCGACGCAAACTCCTTGAAAGTTGAGGAAGCTGCTTTGACTGGTGAATCTGTACCAGTTGAAAAAGAAATGATCATCGTAGAAAACGACGCAGCACTTGGAGACCGTGTAAACATGGCCTTCTCTAGTACGAACGTAACTTACGGACGTGCTACAGGTGTCGTTGTTGGAACTGGTATGGGAACTGAAGTTGGACATATTGCAAACATGTTGGCAAATGCTGAAGAAAGCAAAACCCCACTTCAAGAAAACCAAGACCAATTAGGTAAAGCTCTAACGATTCTTATTTTGGTCGTAGCAGCTGTTATGTTCGTAGTTGGTTTATTAAATGGCCGTAACTGGTTGGAAATGCTTCTTACTTCCATTTCCGTAGCCGTAGCTGCTATTCCTGAAGGTCTTCCAGCAATCACAACGATTATCCTGGCTTTGGGAACACAAAGAATGGCAAAAAGAAATGCATTGGTTCGTAAGTTACCAGCTGTAGAAACTCTCGGTGGGACAGAAGTAATCTGTTCTGATAAGACTGGTACATTGACAATGAACCAAATGACTGTTGAAAAAGTATATTACAACGGTACTGTTCATGATGTGGATCAAGAAATTGATTTATCCATTCCTGTAATGAAAGTTATGAATTTTGCGAATGATACTGAAATCAGCAGTGATGGCCGTTTAATTGGTGACCCTACTGAAACAGCAATGATTCAATTCGGTATCGACAAAGGCATGAATTTAAAAGAAGAATTAGGAAAAGAACCTCGTATCGCTGAAGTTCCTTTTGAATCTGATCGTAAATTGATGTCTACTATTCACGAACAAGCTGACGGACGTTACTTTGTTGCTACAAAAGGTGCTCCTGATGAATTGTTGAAACGTACAACACACATTGATATCAATGGTGAAGTTCGTGAAATGACTGACGCTATTCGCGAAGAAATCCTGCAAGCGAACACTTCTCTTGCTGTTCAAGCACTTCGTGTATTGGCTATGGCTTATAAGTATGTAGATACTGTACCAAGTCAAATGTCTTCTGAAAATGTTGAGTTTGACCTTGTATATGCTGGTATGATCGGTATGATCGACCCTGAGCGTCCAGAAGCTGCAGATGCAATTCGTGTTGCTAAAGGTGCTGGTATCCGTACAATCATGATTACTGGTGACCACAGAGACACTGCTCAAGCAATTGCTACTCGTTTAGGAATTCTTGAAGAAGGTCAACGTGATGGCGTCCTTACAGGTGCTGAACTGAACGAGCAATCTGATGAAGAATTTGCACGTAATGTTGAGAAATATTCTGTATACGCTCGTGTATCTCCTGAACATAAAGTTCGTATTGTTAAAGCATGGCAAAACCATGGTAAAGTTGTTTCCATGACTGGTGACGGTGTTAACGATGCTCCTTCCTTGAAGACAGCTGACATCGGTGTTGGTATGGGTATCACAGGTACTGAAGTTTCTAAAGGTGCTTCTGATATGGTTCTTGCAGACGATAACTTCCAAACAATCGTTATTGCGGTTGAAGAAGGACGTAAAGTATTCGCAAACATTCAAAAAGCAGTTCAGTTCTTGCTATCTGCTAACTTGGGTGAAGTTATGGCCTTGTTCGTTGCTACCTTCCTAGGTTGGACGATCTTGGAACCTGTACATATTCTATGGATTAACTTAGTAACGGATACGTTCCCTGCTATCGCACTTGGTCTTGAAAATGCAGAGTCTGACATCATGGAACACAAACCACGTGGCAGAAGCTCAAACTTCTTCTCCAATGGTGTTGGCGGAGCGATTATCTACCAAGGTATTCTAGAAGGTGCTATTACCCTATTCGTTTACTGGTGGGGAAGTACCAACCCAATGGCTGGTCACACAGGTGATTTAGCTCATATGGATGCTGAAACAATGGCATTTATCACATTGGGTATGATTCAATTGTTCCACGCATACAACTCGAAATCTGTTTACAAATCCATCTTCCAAGTGGGCGTATTCAGTAACAAGTCTCTCGTTTATGCGACTCTATTGTCCGCAGTATTGCTTCTAGGTGTTATTTTAACTCCTGGATTGAACACATTCTTCGGCGTTTCTCAATTGACTGGTCTACAATGGGCTGTGTCAGTCGGAGCTGCCTTTGCAATCATACCGATTGTTGAGCTTGTGAAAGCAATTCAACGTGCAATGGGTAAAAAATAATCCATTGATACAAAAAATCCTCTACCATTAAACTGGTAGAGGATTTTTTTGCTATATCGATATCTATCTCATCGTTACAAATTCTTCTGCACCGGTAGGATGAATGGCAACCGTATTATCAAAGTCTTCTTTCGTTGCACCCATCTTCACTGCTACAGCGAACCCTTGAATCATTTCATCAACACCAAAGCCAATCCCATGTAAACCGATTACTTTTTCTTCTTCACCGACACAGACTAACTTCATTCGAACACTTTGTCGGTGCATAGTAACTGCTGTATACATAGATGCAAACGTAGAGGTATAGACCTTCACCTGATCAGTCCCATATTTGGCAATCGCCTCTTCCTCACTCAATCCGATTGTACCAATCGGCGGATGGCTGAAGATGACCGTTGGAATGTTATCGTAGTTCAACTTCTCATTCGGTTTATTGTTAAACAATCGTTCTGACAATCTTCTTCCTGCTGCAATTGCGACTGGTGTCAGCATCTTCTTGCCTGTCACATCACCCACTGCATGGATTCCTTCTTGTGTCGTATTTTGATACTCATCTACTTCAATAAAGCCATTCTCGTCTAGTTGTACACCTGCTAGATCCAGGTTCAATCCATCTGTATTTGGTACCCGCCCAATTGCCCAGATAATTTTGTCAAATGTATTCTCGCGGCCATCTTCTAGTACGAGCGTTAAGGTGCCATCTTCGTTCTTGCGAACTTCCTTTGGCACAGAGCGAATATGCAAGAATGGACCTTCCTTCTCCATTTCTTGAACGAGTCCCTCTACAATCATACTGTCATAGGAACGAAGTGGTCGATCACGCCGTACAAATAAGTGAGTATCAACGCCTAGGGTATGCATCACTCCAGCGAGTTCCACCGCGATATATCCAGCTCCAACAATAGCAACTTTCTTCGGCAACTCTTTCCAAGCAAAGAAGTCATCGGACGTCTCACCTAGCTCGCAGCCTGGAATACCTGGTATCGCTGGCTTTGCTCCTGTTGCGATTAAAATATGCTTCGCACGAATCTCTTCTCCATTTACTTCTACGGTATGAGGATCTAAGAACCGAGCATACCCTTCAATTACTTCGACATTACGGCGTTCAAATCCAACCTGATAGGAATTTCGTGAACGTTCAATATACGCTTCACGGTTGCGTAACAATGTCGCAAAATCGAAACTAGTTTCCGTACTAGTGAAGCCATAATCAGGTCCATATTTGTGAATAGCATTTGCTACCTCTGCAGCATACCACATGATTTTCTTAGGCACACACCCAATATTTACGCAGGTGCCTCCAATTAGGCTTCCTTCAATTACGGCTGTTTTTGCTCCGTATTCGGCAGCACGGTTCATTGTAGCGATACCGCCACTACCGCCTCCGATTGATATGAAATCAAATTCTCTCATTAATAATTCCCTGCCTTCCCTTTTCTTTCCTCTAGCCATACACAGCTCAATGTTTGTGAAGCTGGAATAACGGCTTTGTGATTTCCATGATTATCGTATCCTCGGTAATAGAGCTTTCCGTCTTCATTATAGCCGTAAGAATAAACAACCAACCAATGATTCTTGTATCTACTGTTTAAGAGCTTTGTCGTTCCAACGATGACTGGGATTGGATGTTCTCCGCTTAGCAATTCAGGAACAATCTGTTCTGTCACAAGACCCATTTTCACTTCCCAAAAAGAAGTATCCTGTAAAATTCGTCGTAAGCCGTTCGCGAGATCCCAGAAAAAGGTTCCACGGTATGGAAACAAATCATCCACTACTTTTTTTAGACCATTCAACAATGTTTCTTTACTCAAACTATGTCGCGTTTTTTGGTAAACCGCATCATGGACCAGCACTGCCGTGCAGTACGTACCGCAGATACCAGGGTGATGACGATTAATCCAAGAACGATACTTCAAGAAGCGACCCGGTGGTAAGCCAATCCATTTTTTCGGTAATTCATTCGAATGTTCTTTGGCAGACATCCTTCACCTTTCCTTTCTTAAAAGATACCCGCAAAAGAGAGTGCAATGCCGATTATCCCGCAAATAAAAATAACAAGAATTGAATCAACTTTATATTTCCTCAATGCAATAAAGGCCAGAACCATCAATAAAACTGCAACAAGATTAATTTCTTGGCCAAACAAAGAAAATCCTCCTGTTTGGAAAAGTGCTGCTACCAAGAGTGAAGCTCCAGCCGAAGCAATCAATGCCACTACGGCTGGACGCAAGCCCATCAATACTCCTTGCATCGAATCCACACTACGATATTTATAGTAAATTCTAGCTAAGATTAGAGCAATAATAATAGAAGGCATAATCGTTCCCATAGTCGCAATAACGGCACCAAAGAATCCAGCCACTTTCGTTCCTACAAAAGAAGCAGAATTAATTGCAATCGGTCCAGGAGTAACTTGGGAAATGGTGACGATATCTGTATATTCTTGTAAAGTCAGCCAACTCTGATTGTTGACCACTTCATTCTCAATCAAGGGCAAGGAAGCATAGCCTCCGCCGATTGTAAATAAACCGATTTTGAAGAAAGCATAGAAGAGTTCCCAATAAATCATTTATACTCCCCCTTTCTTCAGTTTCTGCATGTTATTGATATACCCAATGATACCCGCTACTAAAATAACCAGGATCACGTTTACTTCAAAAATAAATCCAGCTACAAAAGCCCCAATGAGTATAAGCAGATTCACAATATCTTTCGTCTTCAGTACATCTTTTACCATAGTCACAACTACATTTAAGATTACGGCAACCACACCAATTTGCATTCCCAACATCAATGCATCTACAATTGGATTGTCTCGAAAAGACATATAGAAGTACGAAATAACGGTAATAATAATCAGGGGTGGACTCACTGTTCCTAAAACAGTTGTCAATGCACCTGATACACCTGCCATCCGATAGCCTACTAAAATCGAAGTATTTACTGCTAAAGCGCCCGGCATAGACTGCCCTAACGCTACCAAATCAAGCATTTCTTCCGTATCAATCCACTTCAAATCTTCCACAAATTTCTTTTGCATTAAAGGTACAATCACGTACCCCCCACCTATCGTAAAGGCACTAAGGACAAAAGTCGATTTCAATAGTGTCCAATACAAGGAGAGGGATCGTTCCATTTTCTCCACATACTTTCCTCCTCTGCACATTCAATAATTTGATTTTACCATTGTTGCTTTGTGAAGTAAAAAGGCCTGCAAAAATTCGGAAGCATATCTTATCATCCACTAAACAAATTTGTGTTAAAATAGATGTGTAAATGAAAGGAGGCAGCTCATGAACTTCACTTTTACAGAAGCTGCAATAGAAGCACTTAGCCAACGTCAAGCGACAGAAAACTTAAGCCTTTACTATCATGTGGAGCCTCAAGACTGCGGTTGCCCAAATGGAGGCATCTTCATCCTGCGGGTTAATGATTCGGAATATCAAGAGTATGATATCGAACTAGATACAAATCTAGGCACAATAAAAGCCCAAAAATGGGCAATGGTTTACTTGGATCAAGAGAACAAAATGGATTTCAGAAAGAATGCCGGAACGTTTTCCTTAAAAAGCGAGCGAGGATATCTTAATATGAATGTCCCATTAGAAAGAAAAGAACCTATTTCTTCTTAAATGGTTATCATACTTCACACGGAAAGCTAGATGACTTGTCTGGTTCTCTGTGTTAAAAATAAATCGTGTGACCAACGTGATTACTTTCTCACATTGGTCACACGATTTTATTTTACGTAATTCCGATAACCTGAAGGAGTGCATACGGTCTACCGATTACCTTTTGTCCGCCAATGACTTGATACAGAGCAATCAGCAAAAGAACGACCTTTATGATTTTTCCGAAAAGCTGATAAAGGTGACCTCAACAGGCATTCCACTCAACGCTTCAAAAATACCTAAGTAGGAATCAATTTGTTTGTAAGGCAAAGCATGAGCTACCACGTGTGATTGCCAAGTGCGCAAGCTTCCCCAAGCATTCAATACTGCCACTTTTAGCATGGTTGCTTCCTTATGTGGGTACTCTTCCCCGTTTAACTATCGAAAAATCCAAAAAGATAAAGTGTCTATATCTGAGGTTACTCGTGCAATTCAATCGGAAGACCATCTGGATCCCGAAAAAATGTAAAAGGCTTATTACTAATCGAATCCAGCCGAATCGGTTCACATTCGACTCCTTTTTCTGTCAAAGCCGAGACCGCATCTTCTATGTGATCAACTTGAAAGCATAAGTGACGTAAACCAGCAGCTTCCGGATTCGTAATACGTTTGGGTGGATTTGGGAAAGAGAATAATTCAATTTGAGTGTCTCCTACTTCTAAATCTAACTTGTAGGAATCCCTATCAGCTCGGTAATGCTCATTGATGATTGGTAACTCCAACACTTCAGTATAAAACTGCTTCGATTTTTCATAATTAGAAGCAATGATCGCAATGTGATGAATTTTATTTAGTTTCATAAACAACCTCCTGATTTCTTTTGTTTATTATAACGCAAAAAGGAATGAAGCAGGACCACTATTCCTGCTTCATTCCTTTTATCATTCAAAATATGCTTTTTCAAAATATGCATTACTTCCGTTAACAGCTTCCATTTTAATGGAGCCTTCAACTATTTTTTCCATCGATGGCAGTCGAACAGCTACAACTCCTGCCGGGTCATCGGATGAATAGATATGCCTTTCAAGAAGCATGATTCCTTCGTGTGTTGGAATTAATTCCAGTTCATAATTTGTTTCGCCAAATATATCAGCTTTTACTGGAATTTCGTTTACTTCCATCACTGTTTCTGTGTAAATATTGTAAGGTAGAATCGAAACGATTCCTTCCTCGTATTGAATCAGGTAAACCATCTCATCTTCGGCATATAGATAAGCATCAGTCTTGTTGAACTCTTCTGGTACAGTTACGTCGACCTTTTCGTCCCTCTCTATCGAATACATCGTAAATGTTCGGAAGACTTCTGGAATAATTTCATCCTCTTCCTCTGAATAAACCTGCCAACTTTCGACAGACAATAACATCGGATCTTCTTGGTTTAGAACAAAAAGATCAATAGTAGACCCATGCTCTTCGGCTTCAGGAGACGACTCTGCTTTGATCTTAGAAACTACTTCTTGTTTCTCGATATCATAGACATAAATGTGTGTGGAACTATCATATTCTTCCCCAATCATCATCTGAATCACAAGATAGGGCTCTGTATATGAAATGGTCCGAATCGTAACATGATTAATCAATTTTTCAGATGAAACCGTAATGTTACCTAATACTTCCTCTCCCTTTGTTTCTTTATTATAAGAAGTAAGGCTTAAAGAAATTTCTTTCTTCTTTTCTTCTTGGAAGCTTGGGTAGTAATCAGGTGCATAAAAAAGATAGGTATCTGACTCAGTAAAATTAGACGAATAAGCTTCCTTCCCTCGAATAAAATCAGGATAACGTAAACGTAGACTTTCCATCCCGAAAGGTTGTTGGATATACATCGACTGAAAGATTGGATTTTTCTTGTACTGCGTTCCTTCAGTTGAAACTTCTACACTTTGTCCTTGTCCACCTTGCCAAACATAGGTAGGCAGATGTAACGAATCCAACCCTGACTCTTCCCCATCTTCTATTGTAATCGTAAAGGATGGTTTTGTTGTCTCCGCAAAGGCAATGCGGACATAGTAGCTACAGATGATTCCCATGAAAAAAATTGCTAAGCCTAAAATCATTCTCTTCTTTTGTTTCATTTTTCTCCCCTCCTATACAGTAATTTTACTTTGGAGCAGTTTTTTGCTGATGAATCCTGCTAGAACCGCACATAAGATACTTAAAAATACACCAATCAGCAATACTTCATGAGGGAACAAATATTTGAATACAGAGGATTGTACCGCCACAATCACAACCAAAAAGCTAACTGCTACAATAGCAAAATCAATCAGAATCCCTTTCCACTTGTAGCTAAGCTCTAAAAGAATCATCATATATAACACAACGAGTGCTGAGATTCCAACGATATAGTGGACAAAAAAATCAACAATTGTAGGCGGTAAAACGATAAACAAGACGGGATGCATATTGATTACTTGTACAAGTGTAGTAGATTGATATAACTCATTCGGAACAATCATACTTAATAATTGATCACCCAAGACGATTACGACTAGTTCCAATGCCAAAAGCCCTGCAATCATGAACAAAATGGTCAGTAATTTGGCGAAAAAGATGCTCATCCTTGATCCTGGCAAAGTCAGGAGACGATACGATAAGTTGTTTTTCCCAATCCAGTCACGGTACCAGATTCCCAATGCATACATACAAAGGAGAATAAGCCCCAAGAAAATAGCAAAATTAAAAAATACATTGTTGACTACATCGACATAGGTAGCCGGTCCAAATTGTTCTTGAAATTCCAAAATACTTCCTTGAGTCTCCCGCTGGAAAATCTCAAAATTTCGAACATACCAGTGGTTCACTAAAAATACTGCACCCGTTTGAAGAACGACAATCAATCCCATCAAAATGACATATCCCGTTTTCATTCGATTCAATTCATAAGTAAGTAAATCAGTCATTTTCTTCATGCTTGATACACCTCTCTCATGACATCGATTACCGATTTCCCTTCAGCCCGCTCATCCTCTGCATAGAAATCTCGTTGTATTTCGCCGCCCTCTAGCATTACAATGCGATCTACTAATACTTCGACCTCATCTAAGTGGTGCGTCGCTAGCAAAACTCCTTTATCAACTACGAATTTACTAGTGAATACCTCTAAAATTTGTTCCCGAGCAAAAATATCAATACCGGAGAAAGGTTCATCCATCAAATAGTAATCTGCATCCAGGGAGAGCCCCAAGAGAAAGTTAATTTTCGCTTGATTCCCTTTTGAATGCTCTTTGATTTTATCTTCTGTCTTTAGTTTGAAAAAACGAACCAACTCATCAGCTTTAGCTTGATTCCATCTTGTATAGTACGTTGCCATGAATTCCATTGTTTCTTGAATAGTCATATTTCTTGGCATAGTAATACTGTCAGGAATATATGCGATTCGCTCATAAAGGTGATGGTCAGGTTGCTCGTTATCTAGTAGTATTCCCCCTTTGTCAGCAGGAGTCAGACGCATGTTTGTGGCAAGATAAACGTACATACAATTGCAGCGCAAAAGTACATAGCTCCGCAAGCAGCTTAGGGTAAAATAA
>NZ_JARBEA010000057.1 GCF_028863945.1 Jeotgalibaca caeni
TGCTGAAAAAATACGGAATTGAACCACTCATGGCTACTGGTGATAACGAGGAAGCTGCACAAGGAGTTGCAGAAATTTTAGGTATTCAATACAAAGCCAACCAATCTCCAGAAGATAAATATAAATTGGTAGAATCAATGAAAAATCAAGGTAAAACAGTCATCATGGTTGGTGACGGCGTTAATGATGCACCTTCTCTAGCGCTGGCAGACGTAGGGGTTGCAATAGGGGCGGGAACGCAAGTAGCTTTGGATTCTGCGGATGTTATTCTTACTCAGTCTGATCCAGGAGACATTGAATCCTTTATCGAGTTAGCAAACAAGACGACACGTAAAATGAAACAAAACTTGGTGTGGGGAGCAGGCTACAATTTTATCGCGATTCCAATCGCTGCTGGCCTCCTCGCTCCGATCGGAATTACCTTGGGCCCTGCATTTGGAGCAGTCCTGATGTCCCTCTCCACGGTTATCGTTGCCATCAATGCCATGCTTCTGAAATTAGACCCTAAATAAAACGAAGCAGGAACGAAAAAAGCACTGGCTGGTTTGACCCCTTTCCAGAATCGGGTCAGACCAGCCAGTATGCTGTATAAGGAAAATCATAGATCGATAAATTTTCGATAAAAACAGGGCTCCCATGCTTTCGATGGAGAGCCTGTTTTTCTTATGAACCATAACCTTTTTAATCAACGGCTTGGGGCAGAGATTCGATATTTAGTAGTGAAGTACCCCAGGATTAGGAAGACTTCGATTAATCCAAAGGCCAAGAGGAAACTGTGCATAAAGAACTCGGCAGGTAAAGCTAAGATAATAGGATCAGTAGTGGCATTGAAGAGCCAGGCGTCATTGTTAAAGAAAACTTGATGGAAAAGCACGAACAGCGTGTCGAAGCTAACCAGGAGAGCCAAAAGGATAGCAAGGGGAATAAGGGTTCCCCGGCGGAAGTAGAGCAGGAGCTGCCAAGATTGTTGTCTCCTATTCAGATACCGCACAAATCCAAACGTGCCTACGCCGGAAAACAATAGGATTAGGTAATCTAAGGCAAAGAGTTTTTTTACTTCAACAAAGTGGAATAGCCCACGCGCTGAACTGGGAAAATCCGGCATGTTAAGTTCTGCTATCCAAGGCATATTCAGGTAATTCAGGAGGATGCGGTAATTTGTTGAAATCTGTTCCTTTGGCATTTTAAGCGTTTCCGTTATTTCCAAATAATCGATGTCAAACGAATAGAGCGGCGTAAAGTTGATGGTGACGGCGATGGAAAGGGAAAGGATGAAAAGCGAAATCATGATGAATCCAGTTATGGAGAATATTTTTTGCCTCAAAACAGCAGCCCCCTTACCATTCGCTTTGGTTTAATCGGGCTTTCGTGTCACTCAGCTCTTCCCTTAATTGCTGGATTTCATCTTCCAGACGCTTTTTATCCTCCGCGTCGTCGGTATGGTCATGTCCTTTATGGTTATGACCGCCATGCATACCAGGCATGAGAAACATCATGAGCATGTGTCCAACCACCATCAGTACCACAAATATAATTGATTCCATCTTCAACACTCCTCTTTTATTTTTATACCAATGCTACAAACGAAATAGATTGTGAATGGCAAACCCTGAAACAAGAAAAAATCAAACCAAATGAGTGAGAACAAAGACTATTTTTCATCTTCTAGATAAGAGTAATAAAAAATTATGTGGTTCTTATGGAGATGGGGCAACTCCATAAAATCTACATAATTCATTGGTATAGTCGATAAAAATAAGAAAGGAGGTTCCTATCTCATATAGTTGTAACGGTATAATGATTGAAATAACAGGCAACATTCGTTAACATTCGCCACCCAGCCTGAAACTAGGAGGACACATGGACAGAAAGCAGCTTGTCAAATTTATAAGTATCCCACTCTTATCGAGTTTGCTCATCCTTCCTATGGATGTAAATGCACGAAGTATTGAAGACCTGACACAAGAGAAAGAGCAGCTTGAGAAGCAACTGCAGGAATTAGATGGAGAAAGCACCAGCCAACAAGTAAAGTTGGATGGTTTAGAAGCAAGGAAGGAGCAGTTGCGAACAGAGACTATCGCACTTCAAGAAAAAATTGATGCGCTCACCTTACAAATGGCAGGGCAACAAATACAACTGAAAAATGCTGCGGAAAAAATAAAGGGGCTGGACAAGGAAATAGCTACCCTGGAGGAACGGATTGCGATTAGGAGAGAAAAACTCCAAATCCAAGCACGATCCGTTCAAAAAAATGGCAACTCAAATCTCGTTCTAAAGGCAGTCTTTAATTCCGATAGTTTAGCAGAAATGGTAGGGAACGTGAGCGTCATCAATCGTATCATGGGCCACAACAGGGACATCATGACAGAACAAAAAAATGATCAAATGATCCTACAAGAGAAAAAAGCAGAGGCGGAAGACGTGAAGCAAGAGCTGGAATTACTGAGTGCGAATGTGGAAGTGGCAAGAACCAACCTCGTGACCCAGAAGGGAGAGTTGGAAAACCAAATCGAACAGATTGCACAAGAGTATGAACTAACGGAAGCCGAAAAGGAAGAAATCGTGCAGCAGCAGCAAGCTATCATTCATTCGGTGAGCAACTTATCCGATGACATGAAGGAAGAACAACGCCGCATTGCGGAAGAAGAAGCAGCTAGACAACGAGCTGCCTAAGAGGCAGCAATTGAAATGGCTGGGGAGATTGTCCCGGAAAGCTTCTTTGAAGAAAGTATCGCCATGGAGACAGCTCCGACTGGAGCTACCCAAATAGAAGGCCCCGCCGTCCTCGATTCAGGTTTCATTCGGCCCAGCAATGGTATCGTGACGGATCCATTTGGCTTCCGGGTGCATCCGATTTCAGGCGAGTGGCGCTTGCACGCGGGCATGGACTTCGGTGGATGGGGCCCTATCTCAGCAGCGCAAAGCGGGAAGGTCATCATCGCAGGCTATCATAACTCGTGGGGGTATTATGTGAAAATCGATCACGGAAATGGCCTCCAAACCTTGTATGCACACATGGAAGCGGGAAGCCTCCAAGTTTCTCCAGGGCAACAAGTGACCCAGGGGCAAAAACTGGGCATCATGGGAACCACCGGAGATTCTACGGGCGTCCATCTTCACTTTGAAGTATACGAAAACGGAATCCAGGTCGATCCAGCGCCTTATTTGGGCTTATAACTATCGAACGGGATACAGAATGAAGATCAGTAAGGAGTAAGTTATGAAATCAATTGTCGGAACAATCGACCGCGTCGCGTTTTCCTTTGGCCCTTTTACCTTGTATTGGTATGGCTTAATTATTGTCGGCGCTATGTTGCTTGCCATCACACTGGCCTCTAAGGAAGGAAAGAAAAGAGGCTTGGGCGAAGAGGACATTACAGATATGGCAATGTGGGCTGTCCCCCTTGGACTTATCGGAGCAAGAATTTATTACGTTCTTTTTCAATGGGAGTATTATGCCAAGAAACCGCTTGAAATCATCGCCATTTGGCAAGGCGGCATCGCCATTTATGGCGGTTTGATTGCAGGGGGGCTAGCCGTGTACTGGTTCACGAAGAAAAAAGGGATCCCTTTTTCATTGATGCTCGATATACTGGCGCCCTATGTTCTGTTGGCGCAGTCCATTGGCCGATGGGGGAACTTTATCAACCAGGAGGCCCATGGGGAAGCAGTGACCCGCACCTTTTTGGAGAACCTTTACCTGCCAAAGTTTATTATTGATCAAATGCAAATTAATGGCACCTACTACCATCCGACATTCCTGTACGAGTCCTTGTGGAGCCTCTTAGGCTTTGCCATCATTATCATGTTGAGGAATCGGAAAAACTTGTTGCGACGAGGCGAAGTGGCCCTCAGCTATGTTATTTGGTATTCGGTGGGGCGCTTCTTTATCGAAGGTATGCGCACCGACAGTTTATGGATGGGTGATTTTTTAAGGGTGTCCCAAGGGTTGTCCCTCCTCTTGTTCGTTGGCGCCATCGCCATTTGGATTTACCGTAGAAGGGATTATCCGCCAAAAGCCTACTATCTAAAAGGATGGAAGCTGAAGGAAGAGCACTAAATCACATGGGCCACGTCTAAAATATAGAGAGGAGCGTTTTTATCATGATGGAATGTTGGAACAGCTTGACACGGGGCGGAATGGGGTCCATGATGTTTATGGGAATATTTTGGATCATCCTAGTGATTATTGTGGTGTATCTCTTCATTAAACTTGTTTCCGATAAGGGGAATCGGACGGTTGAAAAAGAAACGCCTTTGGAGGTCCTGCAAAAAGAGTTTGCCAAAGGAAACCTGACAGAAGAGGAATACCTGAAGCGTAAAAAGCACTTGGAGTAAACTGCTGACGAGAAGATAAATGAAAAAAGGAGGAAAAATAATGATAACGAAGTACATAAAAATGGTAAAACCCTTTGATGTTGTTATTGTCTTCCTCCTTATTGTTTTGTCTTTTTTACCGACGGTTATCTTTGCAGTCCAACAGACGAATAATGATAATAACAATGTTTACGCGGTTATCTCGATTAATGGCGAAGAGGTGGATCGTTTCCTGCTGACAGGAAATGAGGAACACAGACTCATTACCTACTATCCGGCACCCGGTAAATACAATATTGTCGAGATAGACGGCGAACGGATTCGAAATAAGGAAGACAACAGTCCGTACCAGATTGCGGTGCGAAGAGATTGGATTCAATCTCCTGGGGAGACGAGTCTCAATCTACCTCACCGATTATTAATTGAAATTGTAACTGAAAATCCAGAAGAGTCAGACATAGATGTGATGGCTCAGTGAAAAAAGCAGAACCTTGCCAAACAAAATGTATCAAACTGCCAACAAATAGGGAAAAAAGAGGCACTCCACCATAATGGGAGTGCCTCTTTTATGCTTTTATGTGGCTTTCTAGCGGAAGACTGACAATAAAAGTCGTTCCTTTTCCGTATGTGCTTTCGACAGAGATGGTCCCATGGTGGGCGTTCACAATTCCTTTCACAATCGATAAACCAATCCCTTGGCCACCCAGTTTCCTGTTCCTAGAGGGTTCAGCCATATAGAACCTTTCAAAAACTTGATTGATTTCATTTGGAGGGATTCCTTGACCGGTATCGGTTATCTTAAAGGAGGCTGCGCCATTAATTTGGGTAACCTGAAGATCAATGTGGCCACCGGAAGGGGTAAATTTAATCGCATTGTACAAGAGATTAGTTACCACTTGATGAATCTTATCTCGATCAGCAGAAATTAAAACCGCTTCCCCTTTAATGGCACATTCAATGCCCTTCTCAATCAACAAAGCTTGAAAGGTGCCGGCAACTTGTTGCGTAAGTTCTAGCAAATCAAAGGATGACTTCTGCAGCTGGCTTTCATGGCTTTCAATTTCATTAATCCGATCAATTTGTCCAATCAGGCGGGCAATGCGGTTAACTTCCTCGTAACAGTGGTAGAGGCGTTCTTCCGATACTTCCCAGACCCCGTCAATCATGGCCTCAATATTGCCTTTCAAAGTCGTCAATGGTGTCCTGATTTCATGTGCGATGTCAGAGGAAAGGCGGTTACGAATCTCTTGTTGGCGTTGGAGTTGCCCAGACAATTCATCCACGGAATCCAAGAGGCTGTCAATTTCCTGAATCCCTGTTTCCTCAATCGCCAGGTGACTGTAGTGACCCTTCGCAATTTCCGTCGTAAAATTCTGTATTCTGACGATTGGTGAACTCAATTTTCTGGCAATCAATAACGCGAAAAATAAGGAGATAATTAGGGACCCAATCGCTACAAAAATCAAGTTGTTCCTCATATTGGCAAGGAATAACGCATCATGTTCCGTGTAAGCGAAAGGTCCAACGGATTGCACTTCGAGAGAACCGATTGGGTCTGTTTCGCTACCGAGGGGAACGATTGTCTGCACGTATCCACTCTCTATATCGCCCATTATCTGCTCCATATGTAGGAGGTGGGTTTGAATCCTATCTTTTGACTCTTCTTCCTCTGAGGGAGAGGGGCCCCATACTTGGTTGCCAGCGTGGTCATATACTTTTAGGATGATGCCTTTCTGGAGAGCATCGCGTCCAATATTTTGGATTGTTGGAGGGGCATCTGCCCAAGTACCCGTTTTCTGATAGAAGTTTTCTAACTCAGTCTGATATGCTGTTAACTCTGATTCTTGCCTTTCGCGCACATAGTCTTCGAAGTGGCTTTCCATTAAGTTTAGTGTTATCCAGCTGAAGGTCCCCACTAAGATAAAGGACAGAGAAACAAACGAGAGCAAGAGTTGCCATTTAATGGTTCGCTTCATTTTTGACCACCAAATCGATACCCCGTTCCATATGCGGTTAAGATGAAGTAGGGGTTGCGCGTGTCGTCCTCAATTTTTTGACGGATATTTTTGATGTGGGTATCGATCACCCGATCCGTTCCATCAAAATCGAGTCCTTTCACAGCGTCCAGCAGCTGTTCCCGTGAAAATAGGCGCTTTGGATGTGAGGCCAGAAGGGCTAATAAAGCATACTCGGTCGGGGTCAAAATGATTTCTTCACCTTGTTTGAATACTTGTTTTCGATCCGGGTAGATAACCAGCAAACCTTCTTCGAAAGACCACTTTTCTTCTCGGTATTCTGGTTGGACACGGCGTAAAACGGTTTCGACCCGAGCAACCAGCTCTTTCGGGCTGAATGGTTTTGTGATGTAGTCATCAGCCCCCAAGCTTAACCCTTCCAAGATATCTTTTTCGGCTGTTTTCGCAGTCAACATGATAATCGGTACAGTGGAGGAGTCCCTTATTTTTTTACAGACTTCGAGGCCAGATAAACCAGGCAGCATGAGATCCAACACAATCAAGTCAGGTTGGACAACATCAACCTTTGTTAAAGCCTCGTTTCCGCTCAAAGCGCGAAACACTTGATAGCCTTTTGCACTCAAATAGGCTTCCACGATATCCAGAATGCTTGCTTCGTCGTCCACAATTAAAATCTTCACGTAATCTTTCTCCTCCAATTTCGTTGGTATCTTCATTCTACTAAAACTTGACCCATCATGCCATTGTCTTCGTGCTCTAGGATATGGCAATGGTACATAAAAATCCCCTTTTCTGGGAATGTGACTTCAATCCTGACGCTATCGCCTGGATAAAGTGCGATGGTGTCTTTCCAACCTTGTTCATTGGCTGGCGGGGCGTTGCCATTCCGGCTTATCACCTTGAACTGGACGCCATGCAAGTGGAAAGGATGGATCATGCCACCCATCATGTCCCGTATGTTTTTAATCTCCCAAACTTCCTTTTCCCCGACCTTAGCGCGTAAATCGATCCGGTCCATGTCGAACTGTTTGCCGTCAATGGCGACCATGTTTCCCATGCCACTAAAGGTCATCACTTTGTCAGGCGTAGTAGAATCTTCTGCTTTTGGGATGTTGTTTAAAGTCTTGGGTAACGGGGGGCTTTTTTTTGAAGTTTTTTCTGTCACATTGATAGTGAGGACGACTATGTTGGCTTCCATCAATTGGATTTTTTCCCCGACTTTGTAATCACTCAAGTCCAGAATGATTTCGGCGCGCTCACCTGGAACCAGTTGCAGGCTTTCCATGGGAACGGGCTCATTCAAGAAGCCTCCATCTGAAGCAATTTGATAGAAGGTACTGCTGTTGGACAAGCGGAATTGGTAGTTCCGGGCATTGGAGCCGTTGAGGACACGTAAGCGGATCTTCTCATTCATAACGTCTAGATAAGGATTAATGGTTCCGTTCATCATCAATGTGTCCCCATAGGTTCCATCAGGTCCATAGGATTGGGTATAGTCGAGTTGATTATTGGAGCCGAAGGAACGGTCTTGCACAATCACAGGGAAATCATTGATACCAATTTCTTTTGGAAGGGCTAAAGAGTCGGAATTCTCATCCTCAATATAGATTAAACCAGCCAAGCCTTGATAGACTTGTTCCCCCGCTTCACCTATGGGATGGGGATGAAACCAGAGGGTGGCCGCTTCCTGCTTGACCATGAATTTCAAATCGGCAGTTCCACCGGTAGGGATAGGCGTATGTGGCCCACCGTCCACATTGGAAGGTACTTTCAAACCGTGCCAATGAAAGGAAGTAGTGGTATCCAACTCATTTTCCGTCTTAATTTCCACTTTTTCACCGCTCCTGATGCGGATGATCGGTCCCAAGACAGACCCGTTATAGCCGTACGTTGGGGTAGGTTCCCCTTCTTTCAATTGTGTGTTGCCATTCAGCGCGGTGATTGAGTAGGAGGTACCATCTTCCGGGGTGAGATTTCCTTCCAGAATGGGTGGAAGCACAAGTTTGTTCGATTGCTCGGTAGAAGGCGCCAATTCGGTAGTGACCTCTCCGCCCATGTGCATGCCCATTCCCGGCATTCTTCCCCCTTGATTAGAAAATAAACCTGAGCTGCCTGTATCTATTTGCCTGAAAAAAATGAAAGAGACTACGGCGAGTAACAGCAGGGAAATTCCTAAAAAGATGGTTGTAGCCTGCTTTTTCATGATGCTTCCTCCTTGGTTTTTTACTAAGTTTATTCTACTCTTCAATTGTGTAGGCTTTATGGAGGAGGAGTGCTACTGTTTCAAAAAGGATCCTTAGAAATTCATTTTTACTTTCTACATGTTCCCTACACAATCGTGGGATTTCCTCAGGGGGCAGAATGATAGGTGGAGGGATGCCTCGTTGTAGAAAGTATACTCTTTTTCATCCGGATTTATAAAGAGAGAACCACTAACAGGTGCATATAGTCTGCTTCATAGACGTAGAAAATTATCTCTCTTACTAATGAAAGACTTATTGTTCCATAGTTGCCAGAATATTAGGAGCTCCCTCAAATGATCCACAAGAGGGTACAAGGTAAATAGGAGGGTTACAACTGAATATCATTGTAATGGGCATGCCGGGAGCTGGCAAGGGAACCCAAGCGGATAGAATCGCGACTAGCTATCAGATTCCGCATATTTCCACAGGGGATATCCTCTGTTCCTTTGTCCAGAATAAAAATCCAATAGGTTTAGAGACCAAAACATTCATGGAGAAAGGGGAGCTCGTACCTGATAACTTGATGAACGAGCTCCTTTGGGATCGATTAGGAGAGGAAGACACAAAAAATGGATTTGTTTTGGACGGCTATCCACGCACAGTGCAACAAGCGGAAGCGGTAGAAGCATACTTGCATAGCCAAGGCATGCAGTTGGATGCAGTCCTTTACCTCGCTGTCGGAAAGGGAGTAGTTCGCAGGAGGTTAGCGAAGCGACTCCAATCCCCATTCCTCTTCCCTAATGCCACTAAGGAGTGGGGGGGCTTTTTTACCTCGCATAGATGACCAATCAGATATTGTAGAAAGACGGATACAAGTAAGTGAGGCTGAAATTGAGGAACTCTTGCACTTCTATCAAAAACGGGGACTCGTCTCTATCGTGGACGGGGATCAAGAGCCTTCAGAGGTCTTTAGAGATATACAGCCATTCTTAAGGCTTGTTTCAAGAATGTCCATTTAACGGGCCGGCTTGATGTATATATACTGGCAAACATTACAAAGGTAGAGAGTGATAAGGGAATGGCTCGAAATCCAAGTAAGGTGGTCCCAGCACTTCGGTTTCGTTGGTTGAACTTCCTCTATGATCCGCTCATGAAATGGATGCAGGAAGAGGGTTCAAGAGGCGGTTTATCGTGCAAGCAGACCTCCTTCCTGACCAAATAATTGTAGGTGTAGGCTGTGGGACCGGGACACTGTTTTTGATGCCGAAAGATGCACAACCAAAAGCAATCGTCAAAGGGTTGGACGCAGATCCCCAAATATTGAGATTAGCTCAAAAAAAGCACGGAAGAGTATAGTAGTCATCTCCTTCCAGCAAGGACTATCTTTCCATCTGTCCTTTGATATTGATGTGTTTGACCCTGTCTTTTCCAGTCTGCTCTTTCACCACTAAACGTTGAAAATGAAACATAAAACGCTGCGGGGGTCTTTTCGGGTGTTGGTTCCTGGAGGAAGCATACATTTCCTAGACTTCGATCCGCCACAAAGCTTATGGCTGCGATTACTATTCTACCCTGTTCAAATAATGGAAAAGCGATTTGAAATTCAAAAAAAAATTTGTTATAATAGTCACATGAGAATCAATGAAGCATATTAAAACTAAATAATGAAAGCTTTGGAATATAACAGATTTTGTTTGTTGGTTATATTCATTGTGATCTGAACAGGCGGTGGACATATAAAAGGTCCATGCAGCCGGGCTGCAATTTTTGCGGCAGCAGAGTATGTAAATAATAAGGGCATACCTGTGGGACAGTTAATTCTGTTCTATAGGTGTGCCCTTTTTTATATATATTTCTAAATAAAGGGGAGTGAAAAAATGAGATGAACTGGATTTGTAATAATTGGTAAGCAAAAAAAAAAACAAAAAATAAGAAAGAGGTTTTAGAAATGGTTGAGTACCTAACAAAAAGTAGGCAAGGTCAATTTTTAGTTGTCGGTGTTTTATTTACAATCTTAGGGTTTATCTTTATCCCACTAAATGATGCATACAGTTCCATACTATTTTATATTTCAATTTTCTTTTTAGGCTTCTATGCGGCAAAACATGCTGTTGTTGAAACGATTAAAGATCGCTCACCAAATGTCGACCTATTAATGGTTTTGGCAGCAGTTGGTGCAGTAATCATTGATTTTGAGTCTGAAGGAGCGGCGTTGCTATTGATTTTTGCTGCTGCAGAAGTTTTGGAAGATTATGCAACGAACAAATCCACCAGCGCGATTTCAGAATTAATGGCGCAAGTACCCGATACAGCCCAAGTGCTAAAAGAAAATGGGGATGTAGTGGTTACCCCTACGAAAGAGTTAGTTATTGGGGATATTGTCGTGGTATCGAAAGGTGGTCAAATCCCTATTGATGGCTTGATCGACCGAAATGCAATTGTGAATGAAGCGGCTTTAACGGGTGAATCTGTCCCAGTAGAAAAAGAGTTAAAGGATGAAGTTTTTGCCGGAACGATTAATGAAGGAAATGTTTTTCATATAGAAGTAAACAAGACACTGAATCAAACCATGTTTTCCAATATTATCCGGATGGTTGAAGAAGCACAAAACAAACCTTCTCGAATCGCAAAGTTTATAGACCGTATTGAAAGTAAGTACGTGATTGGCGTTTTAATTATCGTACCTATTTTCATCTTCTTTCTATATTATTTCCTAAGCCTACCATTAGAAGAAGCATTTTATCGTGGAATGGTATTTTTAACAGTGGCTAGTCCATGTGCATTGGTGGCATCAGCTACACCGGCTACGTTAAGTGCGATAAGTAATGGAGCCAAAAACGGTATCCTATTTAAAGGTGGAGCCGCAATGGAAGCGTTGAGTACAATGAATATTTTGTATACAGATAAGACCGGAACATTGACGTATGGCGACTTCCAAGTGGTCGATTATCATTTGGACCAAGAGCTGTTAAAAGAAGTCATTTATATGGAGCAACAATCCAGTCACCCAATCGGAAGAGCAATTGTTTCTGCCTTTAAAGAGATTAACTTAGCACAAGTGAATCAAGCGGAATCGATTGAAGAAATTGCTGGTTCGGGAATTAAAAAAGGGGCAATCCTGGTTGGAAAACCGGATGCATTTAAGCACTATGATAAATTTGATCAGTTTGAAAAGCTACTGGAAAAAGGCGATACGACCATATTTGTAGCGAAGGGAAATGAAGTCGTCGGTTACTTCTCACTCCGGGATCGAATTCGTCCGCAGTCAGCGAGTACGGTTGCGGATTTCCAAAAAGAGGGCATCAAAGTTTGTCTTTTAACGGGAGATAACGAAAAGGTTGCGGCACAGGTTGCAAAGGAAGTAAAGGTAGATGACTATATTTCTTCCATGTTACCGGAAGATAAAATAGATTTTGTCTTAAAAAGCCAAGGAAAAGAAGAAGTTGTTGGGATGATTGGCGATGGGATCAACGATGCGCCCGCGCTAGCGAATGCAGATATCGGAATTGCGATGGGAAGTGGCTCGTCAGTCGCAATGGAATCCTCTGATGTCGTTGTAGTGAAGAATGATTTGTCTAAATTGTTTTATAGCTATCAGCTAAGCAAGAAATTAAATAAAATCATTATTCAAAATGTCATTTTCTCCATCGCTGTTATTGTCAGCTTGATTACCTTAAATATGTTCGGCGTTCTGGGACTTCCTTTAGCAGTACTGTTCCATGAGGGCTCCACAATCCTCGTCATCTTAAACGGCTTGCGGTTGTTAGGGTCCGAAAAAACAAAAGCGGAATTAAGTGGTGCTTGTCAGACTGCATCATGATATTAGCTGAAAGGGTGAGCGAATATCTACAGCTTTTTAAATTTGTATCTGTAGGGAATGAAGCTTCCCCTTGGCGAAAGCCTAAATCGTCAAAAAAGCTGATAATTTCTGAACAGAAATTATCAGCTTTATCTATTTTAAATACATGCTAAAAATCGTTTATTCAAACTTGATTGTCATCAATTATTAAAAACAATAAAGGAGCTATCATAGAGTTATACGAAAGAGTAAAACAAAAAAGATCGCGCAGTGAAAAACTATTTTCGAAGGAAAACCACTTCTTGATAAGGATCAATGTAAGCGCCAAATAATCAGGTAGATACTGCAACACGAATAACCCTGCTACAATATGGATATCATATCGTAGTAGGGTTATTTGCAGTTTTCCTGGACATTTTCATTCCATGGCAAATAATCCTCAAGAAGTTCGGGCTCCTCTTTGAAGGGAGTGTTCGGAAGTTCCTTGAACAAATACGTCAGGTATTTGAATACATTCAGATTATTTGCTTTGGCAGTCTCAATGATGCTGTAGGCATGGATAATTTTATGGAATTTTTTCAAAAAAAAAATTATGCCAGGAATACTGAAAGTAAGCGAGAATAAATTTGTAGTTGCTGTCCGTAATGGTATTGCTGTTACGATGCCATTAACGGTTGTAGGATCCTTATTCTTAATTTTTGCAAATTTGCCATTCGAAGGATGGAGTAATTTTTTAGGTGAATTTGGAATAAAGTTAGGCGTGCCTATTAACTTTACTTTTGGTATTCTAGGATTAGTTGCATGTGCAGGAGTAGCGTATTATCTAGCGGAGTCTTATAAACTTGATCAAATTAATTCCGTGGTACTTTCTTTGTCCGCATTTCTAATGCTTCAAGCAACAGAAGATTG
This sequence comes from Jeotgalibaca caeni, assembly GCF_028863945.1. Taxonomy (GTDB): domain Bacteria; phylum Bacillota; class Bacilli; order Lactobacillales; family Aerococcaceae; genus Jeotgalibaca; species Jeotgalibaca caeni. Next base: position 13,185 of record NZ_JARBEA010000057.1, read on the forward strand.
GTCTGTAGATGTTTCCAAAATGGGTTCTACTGGTTTATTCCTCGGAATTTTAACTGGGATCGCATCAGTATTAATCATTAACTTTTTTGTAAAGCATAATATCATTATTAAGATGCCTGATGGAGTTCCGGAAGCTGTATCCAAAAGTTTTACAAGCTTGATTCCTGGGGCGGTTATTATTACGACTGCATGGATGATACGTGTCATGTTGGAGATTGATGTAAACCAGTTGATACAACAGTTATTTTCTCCTCTAGCTGTCGGACTAAATACATTGCCAGGTATGTTGCTCTATGTTTTTGTTCTGTTGCTCTTATGGTGCGCCGGTATTCATGGCAGTAACGTCATGGGAAGTATGGGCGATCCAATTTTTTTAGCTTTATTCGCTGCTAACTCTGAAGCCTTCGCAAAAGGAGACCCTATTCCCAATATCTTTGCAGGTGGTTTTTATATTGTCTTCCTATGCTATGGAAGTATCGGATCAACTCTGGGACTCATTATTAATATGTGGAATTCCAAAGTTCCATCCTACCGTTCTCTTGCACGAATGGCGTTACCTTCTGCAATTTTTTGTATTAATGAGCCGATTATATTCGGATTTCCTATTGTGATGAATCCAATCATGATGATTCCATTTATCCTAACGCCACTCGTATTGACGATACTTACCTATTTTTTGACTGTTCAAAATATAATTGGTCGGATCGTTGTTAACACACCATGGACTACTCCACCTATTATTAATCACTATCTCTCCACTGGCGGAAATATTGGTGCAGTAATCTGGGGAATTGTATCTATCTTTATTAGTGTTGCTATTTACTACCCATTTTTCAAAATTTCAGAAAAGCAAGAATTGGAGAGTGGTGCCGCCGTAGTTTCTGCCTCAGTTAAATAAAATGCTTATCTTAGAAGGAGAGAAACAATAATGAAAACCATTATGTTAGTTTGTTCAAGTGGGATGAGTACTAGTTTATTAATGAAAAAAATGACAGATGCGGCTTCTTCTCAGAATCTAGAAACAAATATTTTTGCCACATCAAAAGACCTTGCTCAAGAAGAATTTGATCAACAGAATCCGAAGGTAATTTTGTTAGGCCCTCAAGTCAGGTATTTATTAAATGATTTCAAATGATTTCAAAAAAGATTTGAGCCACAAGTAAAAGTGGAAGTAATTGATATAAGAGACTACGGTATGATGGATGGAGCAAAGGTATTTGAAAAAGCTCTTGAAATGATGGAAGAAAGTGACCTGTAAAGATACTTTGCTTTAAGTTTAAAGAAATTAATCATTCAGAAAGGATGGAAGAATGAAAACAGAAAAGAAAAGAATCGCTATTCAGGATACATACGGGGAAAAATTTCAAAATTGTTGGGGGTGTGGGTCAAAAAATGAACAAGGTCTGCAACTGAAAACTTATCCGAGTGAAGATGGTGAAACCTGCATCACTCAGTATACCCCCGATAAACAATATACCGGAGGGGTACCAAACAATCTGTTTGGGGGTATGATTGCAACGATTTTTGACTGCCATGGAACTGCTTCTGCTGCTTGGTTTGCCCACAAGAATAAGGGACTCGAACTCACAGGTGAGACGGTGATTGGTCGGTTTATCACTGCTAGGCTAGAAATAGATTATAAAAAACCAGTACCAATGGATGAACCGATAACCATTCGCTCCTGTCTGCAAGAAATTGGGGAGAGAAAAGCAATAATCAAGATGGAAATGGAAGCAGATGGTCTTATCCGAGCTCAAGCTCAAATGGTTGCCGTAAGTGTCAAAGATAAGATGTAGAAGTTGCTTAGTATAAGGAGCGACAGGCTTTGAGAGCATTGGACGGGTATTGAGAATATAGTCCTTTGAAAGCTAAGAAACCATGGTTTAGGAATGATAGATAAATGGATAAAACAAAAAACAATCAAAACAAAATAACAAGAGGCCTATTAGTGGTTTATTTAGTTGTATTGACGTGGATTGTACTTTTTAAGATGCAATTTTCCTTTTACGACTTGCGTCAGTTTACTGGGTTCAGGAGAATCAATCTCACTCCTTTTGCTGGAACAGCTATTCGAGACGGCCAATTGGATATGCAAGAAATTTATTATAATATTCTGGGATTTATTCCGTTTGGTATCTATATCAGTATGCTGAAGCCAACATGGCCTTTTTTGAAAAAAATTGCTCCTATAGCAGGGACAAGTTTGTTGTTTGAAGTGCTGCAGTATATTTTGATGGTAGGCGGTAGCGATATAACGGACTTACTAGGCAATACAACTGGTGGAATGATTGGCGTGATGATCCACCTTTTGTTTCTGAAAGGATTCGGTTCAAAAGCAAATAAAATTCTGAATGGAATAGGTGCGATTGGATCAATAGGGGTATTCGTTTTAACAGGGTTGTGGTTGATTGGTGTTGCGAGCTTCGTCAATTTTGGATGATTCCTTATATTGATTTCTCATTTTGAACAAACTATGACTGTGAGAGTGGGACAAACACTCATGTTCGCTTCCGCGAACACCCTGATGGATGAAAATAGTAACGGCCTCCGGCCCTTTT
>NZ_JARBEA010000058.1 GCF_028863945.1 Jeotgalibaca caeni
AAGTAAAAAAGTTCCACACCCTTTAGTCGTTCGATGGTGTGGAACTTTTTAGGATTGGGGACTTTTGTCCCAGCCCCTTTTTCTTTTAGGCAGTATCGTTGCGATAGCGTAGGCTTTGGAGTCACTATCACAACGCAAAATCACTTATCGTTGTGATAGCGAGTTGATTCGGCTGCCTATCACCACGCAACGCCATTTATCGTTGCGATAGCAAGCTTAATCCGGTTCCTATCGCAACGCAACAACTTATTGAACCCATACGCAAAGAAAAAGAGGCGGGAGAAATTCCACGCCTCTTTTCCATTATTAAATTGCTTCATTCAAATGAAATTGATAGATTGTTTCGGAACGGAATTCTTCACCTGGTCGCAAGATAATATTGCCAAAGTTTGGAATATTAATTGCATCAGGATATCCCTGAGTTTCAAGTGTGATTCCTGCATAGGCGCCTACTTCATTTCCATCAATTGTTACGCCTGCTTGCGGACCGTTATGCGTATAAATCACTACAACGGGTTGGTCGGTCCACATCTTAATGGTGCGACCAGATTCTTGGTCGAGAATAATCGCATCAGGGCCTTTATCGTCTTGATTCAGGACGAAAGGATGATCTAACCCGCTCACTAGTTGTGTTTGCGGATGATTGGAATCAATCGTTTGTTGGACAGGAGCTGCTTCTCTAAAGTCGAATGGCGTTTCATCAACAGGCAATACGTTGCCTGAGGGAATCGTACCTTCACCCAGTTCAACAAACTGATCTGCGTTCACATATAGCGAATGATCCATAATTGTGCGAGTTGCATCACCGTGCAAGTTAAAGTACACATGATTCGTTGGATTAAACAAGGTTGGCGCATCCGTTGTAGCACGGTATGCAATTTTCCATTCATTTTGCTCCGTAAGAGTGTAGGTCACTTCGACAGACAGGGTGCCTGGATACCCATTTTCGCCGTCACGGTCTTCGTAAGAAAAAATAATGCTTGCTTCTTCTTCGCTCTGCGTAACTTTGTAGTCCCATAACTTGGTGTCCAATCCTTCAAGGCCGCCGTGTAAATGATGGCCGTTTAGATTCTTCTCCAACTTGTATTCAACGCCATCTAACGTGAACATACCTGAATTAATTCGGCCAGCAACACGCCCAACCGTTGCGCCATAATAAGGACGGACTTCCGTGTACTCTTCTAAATCATCGAGTCCTAACGTAATGTTATCAAAGTCTCCATCTTTATCCGGTACCGACCATTCAATCAGGTGGGCTCCGTAAGGAATTGCTTTGATAGAAACATCCTTGCTGTTTGTTAACGTGATGACAGGAACTTCTTGATTATTCCACATGCCAAAAATCTCTTCATGCACTTGCATTAACTTCATCCTTCCTAACATTCATTTTGTTTCTATTGTACCAATCTTTATGAATCCGGTCACATATTAAATAGACAAATCTAACTTCGGTCCCTTAGGTACAATGCCAGTTGGATTAATCGTCTTGTGGCTTCGGTAATAGTGGTCTTTAATATGGTTAAAGTTGACGGTTTCCGCAACTCCGGGCCAGTTGTACAACTCTTTCGTATACCGCCAAAGGTTTGGGTAGTCCACTAAACGGTTGAGGTTACATTTGAAATGACCGTAATAGACGCTATCAAAGCGAATCAAAGTAGGAAACAAGCGCCAGTCCGCTTCGGTCACTTGATCGCCGACTAAATAACGTTGGTGGGCCAAGCGTGCTTCTAATTCATCCAGCGCGTTGAATAGGTGAGTGACTTCTTCCTCGTAAATGTGCTGTTCCGTAGCAAAGCCCGCTTTGTAAACACCATTGTTAATCGCGTGATAGACTCTCTCGTTAACTGCATCAATCTCTTCGATTAAGTCTTGCGGTGCATAGTCGCCTTCCTTCGCACCCCATTCATCAAAGGCTGAATTCAGCATCCGGATAATGTCTGCCGATTCATTATTGACAATTTTATTCTGCTTCAAGTCATACAATACCGGCACCGTTACTCGGCCGCTATAGATTGGATCGACATTCGTATAAATTTGATAAAGGTAATCTGCATCTACTACCGGATCGGGAATGACTCCTTCTCCTTCTGAAAAGGTCCATCCGTGCTCTTCCATCAAAGGATGAACGACCGATAGGGAAATCATCTCTTCCAGTCCTTTTATTTTCCGCATGATGAGTGCTCGGCTTGCCCAAGGACAGGCAAGAGATACGTACAAGTGATATCGATTGGGTTCTGCTTGGAAGCCGCCATCGCCGGTTGGACCAGGGTTACCATCTGCTGTGATCCAATTGCGAAACTGAGAATCTGAGCGCACAAAACGCCCGCCGCTAGCTTTTGTGTCATACCATTCGTCATGCCATTTTCCATCCACTAATAATCCCATTTCTTTCCACGCTCCTTTTTGTGAACATATTCGTACCTTTATTATAAACAATGGTGAGGTTTTCACCAAACTTCCGCGGAATGAGTTTCTTTTCACGAGTATTTAGGTTAAAATAAGAACAAATAGTGTCAAGGAGGAATAAAATGTTTGATGAGATTGATGCATTAGCAGTGAACACCGTTCGTACTTTGAGTATTGACGCCGTCCAAAAAGCAAATTCCGGACATCCTGGACTACCAATGGGAGCAGCGCCAATGACGTACTCCCTATGGACAAAATACATGACAGTAAACCCTAAAAACAGCGCGTGGGCAAATCGTGACCGCTTTGTTTTATCAGCAGGACATGGTTCTGCACTGCTTTACAGCATGTTGCACCTTTCCGGGTACGATGTGAGCATAGACGACTTGAAGAACTTCCGTCAATATGAAAGCAAAACACCTGGACATCCAGAAGTTCACTATACGGATGGAGTGGAAGCAACGACTGGCCCATTAGGTCAAGGAATTGCGAATGCGGTCGGAATGGCAATGGCAGAAGCGCACTTAGCAGCTACTTACAACAAAGACGACTTTAACATCATGGATCACTTCACGTATTTCCTTTGCGGTGACGGGGACTTGATGGAGGGAATCTCTCATGAAGCAGCAAGTTTAGCAGGACATTTGAAATTAGGAAAATTGATTGGACTCTATGATTCTAACGACATTTCCTTAGATGGACCGCTAGACAAATCTTTCTCTGAAGACGTGAAACAACGCTTTGAAGCATACGGTTGGCAACATATTTTAGTAAAAGACGGCAATGACTTGGCAGAAATCAGCGAAGCAATCGAAGCAGCACAAGCTGAAACAGACAAGCCAACGTTGATTGAAGTGAAAACAGTAATTGGCTATGGTGCTTCCAATGCTGGTACGAACAAAGTGCATGGTGCTCCACTTGGTGAAGAAGGAGTAACATTTGCGAAGAAGTCATATGCTTGGGAATTTGACAACTTCCACGTTCCAGCAGAAGTGCAAACTCGCTTCGATGAAACGATTCTTGCAAACGGCCAAAAAGCTGAAGCAGAATGGAAAGAAAAATTTGAAGCATACCGCGCAGCTTATCCAGAATTGGCTCAACAATTCGAAGACGCATTTGCGGGCCGTCTACCGGAAGACTGGGAAGAAAAATTACCAGTTTACGAAGTGGGCGACGCAGCCAAAGCAACTCGTGTAACGAGCAGTGAAGCAATTCAAGCTTTAGGCGAAACAATCCCTTACTTCTGGGGTGGATCGGCTGACTTGTCTTCTTCCAACAATACAATGAACAAAGCTGAAGGAGATTACAGTGCTGACAATTATGCTGGCCGTAATATCTGGTATGGCGTTCGTGAATTTGCGATGGCAGCAGCTATGAACGGAATTCTTTTACACGGCGGTTCAAAAACGTATGCAGGAACTTTCTTCGTCTTCACAGACTACTTGCGTCCAGCAATGCGTTTAGCAGCCTTGTCCAAACTTGGTGCTACTTATGTTATGACACATGATTCTGTAGCAGTAGGGGAAGATGGCCCAACACATGAACCAGTTGAACAAATCTCCAGCTTCCGCGGTATGCCAAACATGAACTTGATTCGTCCAGCAGACGGCAACGAAGTGAGCTCAGCATGGGCAGTAGCAGTAGAATCTTATAACACACCAACTCTATTAGTATTGACTCGTCAAAACTTGCCAGTTCTTGAAGGAACCAAAGAACATGCAAGAGAAGGCGTGCGCAAAGGAGCCTATGTACTTTCACCTCAACAAGGTGAAACACCAGACGGTATCTTGATCGCAACAGGGTCCGAAGTTTCCTTAGCAGTAGAAGCGCAAGCTCAACTGAGAGAAGAAGGAATCGACGTTTCTGTAGTATCGATGCCAAGTATGTTCCTGTTTGAACAACAAGACGATGCGTACAAGCAATCCGTTTTGCCAAACGAAGTTCGCACACGTATGTCCCTTGAAATGGGTGCAACATATGGCTGGGAACGTTATGTCGGTCTTGATGGATTGGCATATGGACTTGACCGCTGGGGAGCAAGTGGCGAAGGAAAAACGGTTACTTCCGCACTTGGTTTCACAACAGAAAAAGTTGTTGCAGCATATAAAGAAAAATTCAATAAATAAGAAAAAACCTGGAGCGATTTTCGCTTCAGGTTTTTTGTATGGGAAGAGTTATCGTTGCGGTAATTTTTTCGTAAAGCCGCTATCGCAACGCAAAGTCATTTATCGTTGTGATAGCAGACTGATTCGACCAGCTATCACAACGCAACACCTCTTATCGTTGCGATAGCAAGCTGCTTTCACTTTTTATCGCAACGATTAGACATAATAAGAAGCTCGACCGTTCTTTACAAGTTGGTACTCTTTCATTAAAGCGGTTCGAATGGCTTGCTTGGAGACTTTTTTGCCGCAGAAATCAGATACAGCAGCAACAGTCAGCTTTTGACCCGGATGGAGAAGCGAGAAATCTCTGGATGCTTCTAATAGGGTACAATACATGGATTCTCGCATCCCGCACCATGGGCAAAAGCATGTCTTATCTTTGACCGTCATTCCTATTTGGTTACAGGAACGGCATGTTAGTCCTTTTTTTAATGCCGCTTTACTGTAGGGCGGAATTTCGATAAAAGAAAGTTTGGAATCGTGCAGCGCCATGAAACGCTGCGCCAGTTCCCGATCTTCTCTACTGACAAATGAGTGTACGCCCAACTCCTTTAACTTTTTTTCAATCTGGTTAGGAAAGATAATCGGGTCGGTTCGAATGGATTGAGTCAGCACAAATTCGGGATTCACAAAAACAACCCAAGGAATGATTTGGTAGTCGAAGCCCCAGGACTTCAATTGTTGCCGCACAGCTATTTCAATGTTTTGCACTTGATGAAGTGGGTTCTTTACTTCGACTTCATTCTTCATGAAGAGGTGCCCGTTTGAATAATAATATTCTCCTGTAAAGTTTTTTACTTCAAATAGATGAATCGTTTTCCTGCTGATGGCCATTGCATCAATTTGGACACTAGAAAAATGAATCTTCAATTTTAAATCTGCAAAAAATAAAGCATTCCATTCACTTTTTTCTAACGCCGCCAAAAAATCGGCTTCGCCCTCTAGGCCACTCTCCAAGCGAAAGAGACGATTTCTCGTTTTTTCGTCTAGCTGCCATCTCGCATCCAGTGCCTTCAAAATCAGAAGCTCTTTCAATTCGTCTTGTTTTTTAATAAGCATATCTAACCTCCTTCTCTATATAAGTTCGTAGAAAGTAGCTATTTCCTTTTTATATGATTAAATAAAGAAAAGGAGTGAATCAAAATGAATGTAAAAGAAGTTCTTTATTTTTGGTTTCAAGAAGTTGATTCGGCAAATTGGTTCAAACAAAATGAAGAAGTGGACCGCCAAATAAAAGAAAGATTTTCATCCGTACATGAGCAGGCGACAAAAGGAGAGCTCTGGCATTGGCGAGACTGTATCCAAGGAAGAGTAGCGGAGATCATCTTGTTAGATCAATTCTCGAGGAACTTGTATCGTAATCAAGCAGAGGCTTATGCCTATGACGGGATGGCGCTCGTCCTCGCCCAAGAAGCCATCCGGACAGGAGAGGCGTCAACCCTCACTACGTCCGAGCGGTCCTTCCTTTATATGCCGTTCATGCATGCAGAGTCACTCGCTATTCATGAAATCGCCAGAGAACTTTTCCAAGAAGAGGGGATGGAAGAAAATTTGCGCTATGAAATCGAACACCAAGAAATCATCCAGCAGTTTGGCCGTTATCCGCACCGCAATCAAGCCTTAAGCCGAGCCTCAACGCCAGAAGAGATAGAATTCTTAAAAGAACATAAAGGATTTTAAACAATCAGCGGTAAAAGTATTGTATGATAAAGAAGCGGTTACAAAAATGTAAATGAAAGGAAGAGGCCATGTTTTCACTAACTAATAAATTTAATCAAGGAATGGCAAAAGTGTTTGATTGGATGGGGTTGAATGTCATTTTTCTTCTTCTGTGCCTTCCGGTTGTGACAATCGGCGCCAATCTAACAGCTTTGTATAGCGTAACGATGAAGATGGCGGACAAGGAAGATTATTATCCTTTTAAGCTATTCTTCCAAGAATTATCTAGGAACTGGAAGCAAGCGACCGTCATTTGGATGATGTTGCTTACGTTAGCAGCGGTCCTTTATTTTGATTATCGTCTTGTGGTAGAAAATAATATCTTTCAAACGGTTCTGATTCCACTGCTTTATTTTTTTGCTGGCTTAGGCATTATTTATTTATTGTATGTATTTCCGATATTGGCGAAGTTTCCGAATCCGATTAAAGTAACCTTGAAAAATACATTCTTGATTGCAATCGGTTTTTTGCCGTATTCTATCTTGCTCCTACTCATAGTAGTGGGGCCAGCACTGGCTATGATTTACTGGCTGCCTCATTATACTCCTTATCTTTTGTACTTTTATCTAGTGATTGGAGTTTCCTTTACAGCTTATCTTCAATCATTCTTTCTCAATCGCATTTTTAGGAAAGTGATTCAAACAGCACAAACAGAAAGGGGATAGAAATGAAGAAAAAAGAAGTCATTGAATTACGCAGTTATCAATTGCAACGTGATTTTCCGGTACTGCTTTTAACCGGAGAAAAATGGCGTATTTCTGACATTCCTTCTGACATTTTACATTTCCATAATTGCACAGAAATTGGTATTTGCTACTCTGACCATGGCATTATCGTAAATAATGGTGGAAAGCATCCATTCCGAGCGGGGGATGTTACTTTTATTACCAGTGATGTGGCCCATACCACCTATTCGGCACCGAATACGTTTAGTAAATGGAGCTATATTTTTGTGAATTTGGATGAACTGTTATTTCCTTATTTCTCTTCCGTATTATTGGATTGTTCTGTAACCGAGGCGCTCAATAAAATTTCGATTAATTTCTTTACGATTATCTCAGAGAATACAAATCCTTATTACAATCACTTAGTAAAGTTGATGGTTCAAGTATTAGAAGAAGAGAAACCAAACTATAAAACGGTTTTTCGTAGTTTGATGCTGGCATTTGTGATGAATATGATGAATGAAGGGCAAAATCTAGAATCCATCGAGGATGAACTGGATATCATTAGTAGGGGGAGAATTGATCCGGCTCTTCACTACATCCAGAAGCATTATCAAGACTATCACTTGACGATTGAACAGCTAGCCCAGACATGTAATCTCAGCTTAACGCACTTTCGAAGACTCTTTCAAAGTGCCATGAATGTAGCGCCTCTTGACTATGTAAATCTAATCCGTATTAAAGCAGGAATGAAGCGACTGACCACTACAAATGATGCGGTAATTACCATTGCAGAGGAGGTAGGGTTTCGATCAATTTCTAGCTTCAATCGCCAATTCCTCAAACGTACCGGTGTCACCCCGAGTGAGTGGCGTAAAAATAATACATCCATTTCGCAAGGAGAATTGATTGAATACAATGGGTGGATGGAACCACCAAAATATCCGTAAGCAGCCAAAGCAAATAGATGCTTTGGCTTTTTTTGCTAATCTAGCTTATTAATAGTCGAAATTGCATAGGATTCGATTTGAATTGAATAGAATACAAAAAATGTAAGCGTTACACTTAGGTTGTTAGAAGGAGAGAAATAACAAAATTTTCGTTATAAAGGAGTGAATTCGACTTGAGATTAGCGACAAGTAACGGCAAGAAAATGAAAGCGCATACCGGAGGGAAATGGAAAGATGCCATTAAAAAAGATTGGCAACTATACTTATTGTTGGCAGTTCCAGTAACCTTTCTAATTGTTTTTAACTATGCAACCTATCCTGGATTGCGTATGGTTTTTATGGATTACAAGCCAATCAAAGGGTTTGAAGGTAGTGAATGGGTAGGATTAGATATTTTCAGAAAAATATTTAATGATGCTGACTTTATTCGTGCACTGCGTAATTCGATTGTATTTAACGTTTTAGACTTAATTGTTGGTTTCTCCGTTCCGATTATTTTGGCACTTATTATTAATGAAGTACGTTTGAAACGGTTCAAACGTGTGAGTCAAACGGTCCTTTACTTACCACATTTTCTTTCGTGGGCAATTATTGGGAGTGTGGCTTATCTACTATTCAAACCGACAACGGGATTAGTGAACGTCCTCTTGATGAATATGGGGTGGATAGAAAATGGAATTCCATTTCTTACCGAGAAATACAATTGGGCCATCACGTATTTGTTAATTGGCGTATGGCAGTCAATGGGATGGGGAACCATCATTTATTTAGCAGCGATCACTAGTATTAATGGCGAGCTATATGAAGCAGCCATGATTGATGGAGCCAATCGGTGGAAGAGAATGTGGTACATTACCTTGCCGGGGATTCGAGGCACCATTATTACCTTGCTGATTATGAACCTTGGACGCGTGATGGGAAGTAACTTAGAACGACTTGCTGTCTTTGACAACACTCGAGTCAGGGACTTCCAATATCAATTGGCTGTTTATATTTTCCAAAAGGGACTTGGTGGTGGCAAGTTCAGTGAAGCGACAGCAGTAGGGTTATTCCAGTCCTTAGTAGGGTTAGCCTTGGTACTAATTGCAGACCGGGTTGCTAAGAAAATGGGAGAGGATGGGCTCATTTAGAACCGTTAAGAAGAAAGGAGAAGATTATGGAAGAAAACGTAAGCAATCCGATACAAGTAGAACTCAAAAAAACAAACAGGAAAAATAAGTCCGTCAGAGATATGGACAAAATTGGTGTAGCAGATATTGTGATGGCAGCAATTCTATTGTTATTATGTTTAACCTGTATCTTGCCATTTATTCACATTGCAGTAAAATCTATTTCTTCTGACGCCGCTGTTTTAGCAAGAGATGTTTTCTTGTTACCAAAGGGAATTAATTTTGAAGCTTACAAGTCGATTTTCCGAGATGGAAGTATGGTGTACTCCATTGTGTATAGCTTTCTTGTGACCTTGGTTTTTACAGTGCTTGGAATGATTGTTTGTATCTGTGCAGCGTATCCTTTATCCAAAAAAAGGCTAAAAGGAAGAAAGTTCTTTACGTTTATTTGTATGTTGCCGATGTATTTCTCGGCTGGTTTAATTCCTGCATACTTGCTCTATCAAAGAATTGGGATTCTTGATACGGTATGGGTTTTGATTTTGCCGCTCGTTTATTCTGCTTACAACATGTTGATCATGAAAACCTATTTCCAAGCGAATATTCCTACTAGTTTGGAAGAGTCGGCCATCTTAGATGGTGCAACCAATTTCCAAATCTTGTGGAAAGTTGTATTACCACTTTCTAAACCAATTTTAGCAACCTTATCTTTATTTTATGCAGTTGGTCGATGGAACTCATATGCAGATAATATGTATTTTATTCGTTCAGAAAATTTGAAAATGGTTCAATACAAACTGTTTCAAATGGTTTCATCTGCATCTGAGGCTCAATCGATTACTTTATCAGAAGCGGCTGCCGTTCAGAGCACACCAGAAGTCCTTCAAGCAGCAGCAATTATGTTTGTAACATTACCAATTATCATTCTTTATCCATTTGTACAGAAATACTTTGTTAAAGGTGTCATGATTGGAGCAGTCAAAGGCTAAAATAGAAAAGGAGATCAAATCAATGGATAGCAAAAAAGTAAATAAATTTGGTAAGGTTCTTTTAGGTAGTTTCTTTGTTCTTTCCGCATTAGCTGCATGTAATTCAACTGGCGGAAATGAAGGCGCATCAGATAATGCAAATGAAAATCAAAGTAGTAATTCTGGTGTAGCGAATACGGATGGGTTTTCTGAAGAGGTAACCTTACGTGTACCTGTTTATGACCGAGGTGTAGAAGGGGTGCCGACGGTTGATGATAACTATTGGACAAATTGGATTCAAGAAGAGTTTGGTGATCCAAATAACATCAATGTAGAATTTGTTCCGATCACACGTCAAGACGTTATGACAGACTACGCTTTGCTAGCTTCTTCTCAAGACCTGCCTACCATTTTGATGGAATATGACTATCCAAAGGTAACACAATGGGCGAATGAGGGCTATCTTACTACGTTTGACTTAAACGACTTCAAAGAAGTGGCACCAACTTATTACGCTCAGATGGAAGAAGAAGGACAATTAGACTTTACGGAAATGGATGGGGAAACGTATTTTACTTTGGCGAAACGTCCATACTGGGCTTCTTCCTATAATTTCCAACAATTTTATCGGAAAGATTGGTTAGAAGAAGTAGGGTATGACGAGTATCCTACTACTTATAAAGAATATGAAGAAGCGATGTTGAAGATTCAGGAAGCAGGACTTGCTGAACATCCACTAGGTGGGGCAATTATTGCAGCACAAGGTGCGGATGTAAACATTCCATTTATGGACTACCCAATTGATGAAAAGGAATGGGCAACCTACGCTTCTGCTGTTCTTCCGCCACTCGGTTATGAGCCTTCCAGAGAGTATCTGAGAAGAGAAAATTCAAAATACAATCAAGGCTTGCTTCATCCAGAATATTACATAACCGACCTAGAAACGCAAAAAGCTCGATTTATTAATGGAGAAACTTTTGTTTTTGGCGAGTATATTTCGTCAAACTCTGATACACTTAATTCATTCTATGAAAATAATCCAGATGCTGAACTAGCAATTGTACCGATGACTGGAGAAGATCCTGAAGCCGGAACATCTGCCGCTTACATGTCAGATAACCCATTTGGAATGATTGTTGGCTTCTCTTCCCAGGCTACGGAAGAAGAATTGCAAGCAGCATGGATGTACATGGAATGGATGGCGCAAGAAGAAACCTTAGAAACCATGCAGTGGGGAATCGAAGGTGAAAATTATACCATCAATGAAGAAACACAACTACCTGAATCAGTAGGTGATTATGAAGGCGAATACAAACAAGGATTCAACAACAATAAAGATTACTGGGCAATCGTTGTAGAAACTCGCATGGCTGGAACATTGGAAGATATGATTGCTGCAGTTACTCCAAAAGGATTGCCAAAAGACTTCACTCAAGAAGTCATTGATGTAACGAAACAAAAACAAGAATTGGCAAAAGAAGGCTACGCAGTCAACTTCCCTGCTTATTCTGTTCCAATCGAATCGGAAATTGAATATATGGGTACTTTGCAACAATTGTATACAGAGTTACGTGATACGATCGTGATGTCGGATCCGGCTGAATTTGATAAGCTATATGATGAATATTCCGAACAATATTTAGAAGCTGGGTTCCAGGAGATTATCGAAGAGCGTGCTAAAGCATACGAAGATGGTAAATCCACCAAAAAGCTAGGCCCTACCGAATAAGAAAATGAATAGATTTAGTCGCTGTGCGGGAATCTGTTTTTCTACACAGCGGCTTTATTTTGTCTCAAGGAGGAATAAAATCATGGACGAATTTAATTTCGAACCGTCTGCAGTGAGACAGACGTTGGATGGAATTGTAAAACGAACAATGAAAATGGATATGACTTGGGATTGGGAGTGCGGCGTAGCTTATTATGGCATTTGTCGTGCTTATGAATATACGCGAGAGGAAGCCTATTTGATTGAATTGAAAGAGCGCATGGACGAATTAATTTCGTTTGGCTTTCCAGCAGACTGGACTGTTAACAAGTGTGCGATGGGCCACAGCCTCCTCACCCTATACGAATACACAGGGGACGAACGATACTGGCAGTTGGTAGAAAGTAAAATTGACTACCTCCGCAATCGTGCTCTTCGTTTTGGTGATGGCGTTTTGCAACATACGGTTTCTCCCAACAATGATTTTCCCGAACAAGCTTGGGCCGATACACTCTTTATGGCGGCTTTTTTGATGTTGCGGGTTGGAATCAAAACGAAAGATGAAGAATTAATAGAAGATGCACTCAATCAATACTATTGGCACATCAAGTTCCTCCAGAATCCAGCAACAGGCTTGTTCTATCATGGCTACAGCCATGTAGCGAAAACAAATCTTTCTGGTTTTTATTGGGGACGGGCGAATGCCTGGGCAGCCTATACCATGTCCCAAGTAGGAGCGAGACTTCCAGAGGCTTACTTGTATCCGAAATATATGGATATTCAGAGTTCTCTGTGGGAACAACTGTCTGCGCTCAAGCTGCTTCAGACAGAAAACGGCTTATGGCGTACCCTTTTAGATGATCCTGAATCGTATGAAGAGACATCTGCCTCTGCAGGAATAGCGAGTGCGTTGTTGGCAAGCGGGAATCCGCTCTACCGAAAATACATCCAAAAAGCGATTCCAGGTCTTCTTGCATCCATAACGGAGGATGGACGAGTATTGAACGTGTCGGCCGGCACGGCTGTAATGAAAGATCTTGCAGGTTACCGTACCATTTCGAAAGAATGGATCCATGGCTGGGGACAGGGGCTTATGCTCGCCTTCCTGGCAGAACTTCTAAATACAAATAGTGAGGTAATGAATAGTGAAAATTCTAGTAATCGGTGAATTAGTAAATGAATGGGGACAAGAACTTCAACAAGTAGAGAAACAATATCCACAGGCAGAGGTGCTGGTTTCGGCGATCGACTTATCCGAGGCAAACGCGCTTGATCCGGTTCTTGAACAAGTAGAAGCTGATAGTATCGTTCTAGTTCAATCTTCCTCTCTTCGTGAAGAGATGGTGCGCAGCCTGAAAGAAAAAGGAGTGCAGGTTATTTTATGTACACCGACCAAGCTAGATCAACCAGAGCATGATGCAGCAGAGAAAGTAAAGCTTCGTAAAATTGCAGAGAAATTGGAAGTTCCTATGTATGATGTGAATCGTTATGCAGCGTTCTTGTATCAAGAAGCTCTTACAGAAGGAACCGCAGACACATTCCATGAACGTGCGGGCCAAGAAATCACTCGTTTTGTGACAATTCGTTTGCGCGAATATTTACAGACAGAGCCGCACTTTAAAAAACACTACTACGGTGCTTGTATGTATCCGGAAGTTTGGAGCAAAGAGATATTTGAGCATGACGTGGCACACATGGCAGAGATTGGCATGAACTTCGCTCGTTTTGGTGAATTTGCTTGGAAGCATATTGAGCCGCAGGAAGGACAATTTGATCTAACTGTTTTTGAAGAAGCGTTGCAAACTTATCAAAAATACAATATCGATGTTTGTTTATGCATCCCAACACCAACGCCGCCACGCTGGTTTACTGAAAAATTCCCGGAAGCAAGAATCAAAAACATTGATGGCACCGTAATGGAACATGGATCCAGACAACATGTTTGTACGAATAATCCAGAGTTTCGTTATTATGCGAACCGCATGACGAGAGAAGTGGCTCGCGTAGCAGAGAAGTATCCAAATGTGATTGCCATCCAATTAGATAACGAGTTCAAGTGTCATGTGGACTTGTGTTACTGTGACGTATGTCGTTCTCGTTGGCATGAATATGTACAAGAAGAATACCAAACGATTGAAGTAGTGAATGCGAAGTGGGGCACCCAAGTGTGGAGCGAACATTACGACACATTTGAGTCCATTGTGCTCCCAACGAAAACACCATTCTTACACAATTCTTCTTTGATGAATGCGTTCCGTAAATTTACTGCAGATACACTCAATGAATTCGCGCATGACCTATGTCACTTTATCCGGATGGAAACAGCTGTACCAATTACACACAATACTGCCTTTGGGTTTAACTTGATGAATGACCGTCTGTTCTCGGAATTAGATGTTGCTGGATTCGACACCTACGCGCCTTCCAGTAATTATCCTGCCTTCACGATAAACGTTGACCGTTGGCGTAATGTCAAGAAAACAAGCGAAGAAGTAATGTTGTTAGAAACATCTACTTCCCATGCGGGTCACATTGAAAATTATATTGCTCCATCTCCTGCAGGTTGGATTACAGCAGAGTTGTTTATTGGATTCGCTGGAAACCTGAAAACATTCACTTACTGGCATTACCGTAACCACCGATTTGGTGTCGAACAGCCGCATAGTGGTGTCGTAACGGCTTGGGGGGAACCAGATATCGGCTATGAAGATGTGTTGAAGAGTGGCCAGTTAACCAAACAAATGCAGCCGATTTTAGCGGAAAGTAAATATCAACGCGCGAAAATCGCCTTCCTTTATTCCGATCATGCAAAACGTTTTTATAACGTTGAGAATGGCGGCGTTTATGATCATCGCACGTTAGTTACCGACTATTATGGAACTCTTACTCGTAACGGTATGAACGTAGAGATGATTCACGAATCTAGTGACTATGATGCGTATAAAGTGTTAATCGTTCCGTTTGTTCGCTGGATTAGCCCGACTGTCTTAGAAAAATTCCAAGAATTTGTGAATCGTGGCGGCAAGTTGATTCTGGGACCAATGACCGGCGACCGTACGGAAGAACTATCTTGGCCAGAAAGAAATGGACTGGACATTTTAGGAGAATGGTTAGGCCTGAACCAAGTGAAGCAATCTACTGGAGCAGGAAACGGGTTGTACAAAGAAATAAGTGAACCAATAGACCGGATGGTGACAACCTTTAACTATCCAACAGGCTGGGAATCGCTTGTCAAGGATGAAAAAGGAGCAACACTCGCAGCGAAAGGAAAAGTAGGCGCTGGAGAAGTGATTTATGTAGGAGGCTTGCCAACAGAAATAACGGACAGTAAATTATGGCAAGAATTTTTACGAGCAGAAGTGCTGCCGTATGAATCAGACCGAGAATATGTGCGTTTGAGAAACGGTTTGAAGAAATATACACGAACTGCAGATGGAGCGCTGCATATTTATATTGCGAACATGACGAATGAATCAGTGGATTATGATTTGTATCAGGAGGCTACTGAGTTGTTAACTGGAGAAACGGTTTCGGCAAGTACCGTTACCCTCGCTCCATATGAATACCAAATTTTGTCTTTCAATAAATAATCGTAAACAGAGTACACCTTAACGATAGTCAAAAAAGTCAAAATAATTGTTAGAATAAAAAACTCTCAAAACGAGTTCTGTCGTGGCTGACATTCATTGAGAAAGTGGCTCTTATCATTTGTCACTTCCTGTCTTAAGCCACGTCAGGATTGCCACCATGCTTTTTTAGATGGTGGTTCTTTTTTTTCTCCATTTTTCCTTTTGCGTCATGAATAAGTTCGTCTATCTTCTCTAGCGCCATTTTAAGACGCTTTACAGATAGCAGCTTATTCAAGGAATACAGGAGAAAGAATTTGTTCACCCTAGATCAGTAGTAATTAAGTATATTCTATCGGCGGATTTTATAATGAACTTAGCCATTTAAAATAAAAAAAACGCCACGTGAATTCCATGTTATATTGAAGTTACCA
>NZ_JARBEA010000059.1 GCF_028863945.1 Jeotgalibaca caeni
TATTCTTTGGCGGAATTACATTTTGAGTGTACCACGAATGGCTTATTTATTTGTCTAGCTTAATTTTACAATCGACGAAATGAAAAAAAATACGTATATTTGCCTTCCAGTGGAAGTGGATTTATAAATGCGGATGGTCTGACAAGCATACAACAACAAGATTTAAAGGTTGATTCCATATATGAATATTTACGAAAAAAATTCCAAGAGTTAGACTTTTTTGACGAATTGGAAATAAGAGCTAAACTAAGAATTATTAGTGATATTATATATCGTCGAGTAGATTTTACTTATATTTCGCCCATTATCAATCGAATTGAATCAGAAAAAGAACAGTGGAAAAGAGTCCTACATATTACGGATGAAGAAAGTTTTTCAATAAACAGTAAAGACAAATTAGTTCATATTGTATCTTTGCGTGAATGTAATATAGAAATAAAAAAAATGATTCCATTGTTATTAGCAAAACTAACATTTGAGAATGCAAAAAACAATAATTGGGATTCTTCCTTTCACCTAATTATAGATGAGGCTCACAATATTCTGTCTTCTCAATCAAGTAGAGAAAGCGAAAGTTGGAAAGATTATCGGTTAGAGTTATTTGAAGAGATAATAAAAGAGGGTAGAAAGTTTTCTTATTTTTTGACCATATCTAGTCAGCGTCCGGCAGATATCTCGCCTACTATCCTATCTCAAGCACATAATTTTTTCATACACCGTTTAGTAAATGAAAAAGACTTAGCTATACTTAATAATACAGTTTCTACATTAGATATAGTTTCCCGCCAAAACATCCCACTTTTGTCTCCTGGTGTTTGCATAATTACTGGAACAGCAATGACTATGCCTATAACTGTTCAGGTGCATTTTAATAAGAATAAAGAATTAAGACCGAGTAGCGACACAATAGATTTATTAAAGTTATGGAAAAATATTCCTTGACTAGAAAAAAATAACGAACAAAAAAGCTCTGCATAGGACTATCTGTAGAGCTTTTTTATACTTGGAAAACTTATTCTTTCCAAAGTATATCTACCTTGCTCATGCTATTAATGAGAGGGTATCGTTTTCATAGTCAAAACTCAAGAGTATTGACTATCGTTTTCGGTTCCAGTAAAATCAAGGGGTACAGGGGTGTCATAACTAATGGTCAAAAGTAAATCAAAAAAAGAGGTAGAAAACATGAAATATGGTTACGCACGGGTCAGTACCCGTCACCAAGATTTGGAAGGACAGCTGCGTCAGCTGGAAGAGGAACGCTGCGATAAAGTATTCTTTGAAAAAATAACGGGGACTAAAAGTGATCGGCCCGAGTTCCAAAAATTATTAGAGGCGATTCAAACAGGGGACACGCTGGTGGTTACAAAATTAGATCGGTTTGCGCGCAGTACCCAAGATGCCTTAAACACGATTAAATTTCTTTTTGAGAAGGGCGTGCGAATTAATGTACTGAATCTAGGTATAATCGAGAACACGTCAACAGGAAGACTTATTTTTACGATTTTTAGCGCCTTTGCGGATTTTGAACGCGACTTAATTGTGGAACGGACGCAAGAAGGGAAGGAAATTGCAAAGCAGCGCCCCGGATTCAAAGAAGGTCGTCCTAAAAAATTCTCAAAACAACAAATCAATCTTGCGATAAGTTTACTTGACACTCATTCCTATAAAGAAGTAGAAAAAATGACGGGGATTAGTATTAGTACACTCACACGAAATAAGCGAAAGCAGACCATTGAAACAAATTCATAAGTTGGCTAACAAAAAATTACTTAAATTATATAGAAGAAACAGTCAAAGTCATAAACACAAAATTATTAATACTCCCTTGATTTGATAAGATAAGTATCAAACATAATATTTTCTACTAAATTATTAACTTGATGAAAAGATGAAAGGGGAGAAAACTCTCGGGAATTCATGAAATAATAGAAAAATTAATTTGTCAATTTAAGCTAGACAAAACAGATTCAACTAGGTAACTCAAAAACACTTCCAGTGGTGTCTGGTATGCCAAGGATTTTTATGGGATATTGTTTCGCATGTTTTCGACCGAAGAGGAAGAGATAAAGGTTTAATTGACTTGGCTGAAATCCATTCCTTTTGGCTGGCCATCTTTCTGGAGCAACCTAGTGGTAGGAAGACTCTATCCTCACCCGTTCATCCGTGGTAAGGTGGTGTAGGTCATTCGTGATCACTCCTCTATATTCTTTGGTCGGAATTACCATTTGAGTGTACCTCGAAGGCTCTTTTATTTATCTCGCTTCATTTTACAATCGGCGAAATTAAAAAAGAAGAGGTAAAATTTTTCTATAAAAATAAAAACGTTTTTAATGAAAAGATACATGAAAGTACCTCTAAATCAACTATTACGAAGAAGTCATCAAAAAGGCTTAAAGAAAGCGTTGTCAAAGCGAAAGATATATGATAAAGTCTATTTAACAAAAACGTTTTTATTACGGGGATGTCAAAATGAAGAAAATAACTATTAAAGATGTTGCACGCGAAGCAGGCGTTTCAATTTCCACAGTGTCGAATGCATTGAATAATGTCGATGTGTTGACACCTGAAACAAAAGAACAAGTCTTAGCAACTGCTAAAAGTCTTAATTATTTTCCAAATCTAAGAGGAAAGCTTTTGAAATCAGGTAAATCTAATATGATTGGTTTTTTTACGTCAAGTGTAAATGGTCCATATTTTTATGCATTGATTGAATCGATGTCTAGGGAATGTGAAAAACAAGGATACGGCTTAAATGTATTCGTAACTAAAAATAAAGATGTTGTTCTAAATAATATATTTGGAGGGATGATAGATGGTACTATAATTTTTGAGCAAGATCTTATGACTGATCAAGACGTCAATATAATAGATAAAGAAGGTATAGCAACTATTTTTTTGGATCGAGAAATTAAAAGTAAGCGAATTGGAAGTGTTGTTTTTGATTCTTATACGGCTGGATTTGAAGCAACAAAATATTTGATTGACTTAGGTCATAAGAAAATAGCTTTTATTTCCGGATTTGAAGAGATGTATGATAGTCGTCAACGTAAAGCCGGTTATCTAGATGCAATGGAACAATTTGGACTCGAAGTTAAACCGCATTATATCTTGGAAGGATTATTCGAAGAAGAGAGCGCTTACAAGGCAGTTAAAGCCTTCTATAAAAAATATAAATTTGATTTCCCAGATGGTTTTCTTGCTGGTAATGACTTGAGTGCCATTGGATGTATCAAGGCATTAACATCAGATGGATGGAAAGTTCCGAAAGATATATCGGTCATGGGCTTTGATGATATTGAAATTGCTGAGTATTATAAACCAGCGTTGACTACTGTTCGAAATCCAATTTCTAGACAAGGAATTCTCGCTATCCGTCATTTATTAGATATAATGACTCAGCAAAGCGAGGGAGAAATACATCGACTGCCTGGAACCATTATTGGACGAGATTCCTGTATCGTAAGTACCACAATTAGCGAGTAATTATATGACTGCGCATATTTACAAGTAGTGTGATTAAAAATAAAAACGTTTTTATCGGTAATGAGTATGTATATCCTGAAAAAGGAGAGGTAAAGTGTGAAAAAAGAAGTGATGGTAGACGGAAACAAGGCAAAGTTAGAGAGTAATCTAAGCGCTAATCAATATAAGAAAACAAAGAAGAAAAGTCATTTAATTGAATTTTTCAAACAATGGGAATTGCAGTCCATGGTACTTCCAGGCGTTATATTCATGATCATCTTCAGCTTTATACCCATTTATGGATTAACGTTGGCCTTTCAAAATTACACTGTATTAGATACAGTTGACACTGCCGCTTGGGTTGGATTAGAAAACTTTCGAATTATCTTGGGTGATCAATTTTTCTGGGATTCAGTCTGGAATACATTGGGTATTAGTTTTATGAAATTGGGAATTGGTTTCTTTGTTCCAATTATTCTTTCCATTATGATTTACGAAATGAGGGAAGGAAAATTAAAAAAAATTATACAAACAGTGTCATATTTACCACACTTTTTATCTTGGATTGTACTCGGTGGGATGTTAATTAATTGGCTATCAACAACGGGATTATTAAATCAAATAGCGGTTGGATTAGGTATCACTGATTCACCAACAAATATTTTACTGGATGCGGATAAGTATTGGTGGATAGCAGTTCTTTCTGACATTTGGAAAGGTGCGGGATGGGGAACCATTTTGTATCTTGCTACTATGACTAAAATAGATCCAGCATTTTATGAAGCAGCTAAAATTGATGGTGCTACGCGTTTACAACAAATTGTTCATATTACCTTACCGATGTTGAAAAACATCATCTCATTAAATTTAATCCTAAATGTTAGCGGTTTACTTGGATCTAACCTTGATCAAACTATGGTTTTAATGAATTCACAAAACCAGCCCAAAGCTGAAGTTATCAATTCTTATGTCTATAGAATGGGGTTGGCTCAAGGTGACTTCTCGTACGCTACCGCAGTCGGATTAGGTGTTTCAATTGTCTCCGTTATTTTACTGCTCGCGGCAAATAAAGTTACAAGCAAAATGAATGATAACAAGTCTGTCTTTTAAGGGAGTGATTACATGAAAAGAACGCATATGAAGCAAGATAAAGATAGTCGTTTATTCGATTTTATAAACGTAGCGATTTTAATCGCGTTTACCATCATCATTATTGTTCCGATTTGGAACGTCCTCATCTCGTCATTCAGTAGCGGAAGATCTTTAGCGGAAGGAGGTGTTGCCTTATGGCCGACCGAATTTTCGTTAGAAAACTACCGAGCAGTGTTTAGAGATAGTTCTATCTTCCAAGCATTTTTTATATCGGTTGCTAAAACAGTGGTTGGGGTTGTGACACATGTGTTTTTCTGTGCCATGGTCGCATATGGATTAAGTAAACAACATTTAAAAGGACGTAAGTTATATACAGCAATGGGAATTGTGACCATGTTTTTCTCTGGCGGAATGGTACCAACTTATCTACTTATAAAAGATCTTGGTTTGTTGAATTCGTTTTGGGTCTACATTATCCCTGCGCTATTCAGTTACTACGATGTCGTCATCTTGATGAATTTCTTTAGAGGTGTTCCGGATTCGCTAGAGGAGTCTGCCAAATTAGATGGTGCAGGTGACTGGAGAATTTTCTTGAGTATCTTTTTACCGCTATCGAAGCCAGCTCTTGTAACAATTGCCTTGTTCAATGGCGTAAACCAATGGAACGATTTTATGACAACCAAACTATATATCACTAACCAAGCGTTATATCCTTTGCAAATGAAATTATATGAAATTATTGTTCAATCGCAAACACAGTCAATGCAGAATATGGGTGGAACGGCCATAATCGAAACGACAACAAAAGGGGTGCAGTTAGCAACGATAGTCGTCACAACACTACCGATTATTTTTATCTATCCATTATTACAACGGTATTTAATCTCCGGCATGATGTCCGGAGCAGTTAAAGAATAAAACATTAAAAGGAGGAAACAACATGTTCAAAAGTTTAAACAATGCTTCTAATATTTCGAAATTAGGGTTCGGATTACTGGCTTCCACATTTATATTGACAGCCTGCGGTGGGGAAGAAACAGGTGGAGAAGCCAATAGCAACGATGATACAGCAGCAGAAACCAGATATGAACTCGACGCAACAACGCCAGCTTGGAAACTAGATACAAAAGAAGAAACAACGGAATTGACTTGGTATGTCAATGCAGATTGGTGGAATAAGGATTTCGGTACTGACACCGTCACTAAAAAAATTAAAGAAGATTTGAATATCGATATCGAGTTCATAACAGGAGATGACACCAAGCTCAATACGTTATTTGCCGGTGGTGATATGCCCGATTTAATTACTACTTTTGATCCAAACTCAGAAATTGGTAAAAAGGCTAACTCATGGGCACTTTCATTAAATGATTTAGCTGATCAATATGACCCACACTTCTATGAAGTATATGCTGAAGAGACATTTAATTGGTTTCAACTCGAAGATGGAAAAACTTACGGCTATCCGAACTATTCCAATACACAAGAAGATTATAATAGCGGTATGATTCCTACAACAACAGCCTTTGTTATTCGTAAGGATATCTATGACGCACTTGGCCAGCCAGAATTCAATACCCCAGAGAAATTCCTAGAAAGTTTAGATAAAATTACCACTGAATATCCAGAATTACATGCACTAGGTTTTAACGAAGTAGGTACAGGCACAGGGCCCCTAGGTAACACGCTACAAGACTACCTAGGCGTACCGCTAGAAACAGAAGATGGTGACTTCTACAATCGTAATCTAGATGAAGACTACTTGCTATGGGTTGAAACGTTGAATGAAGCTTACCGTAATGGCGCAATCAGTGACGACAGCTTCGCAGACGACAGTACAGGATTTGCTGAAAAGACCAAGACAGGTAAATATGCAACGATGATTTTAGATGGAACAGTTCAACAAAGCGGGAACTTACAAATTTGGTCTAATTCAAATCCAGATGGTGTGTACATCGCCGTAGATGGTCCTGCAAGTACAGTAGGCAACGAGATCACTTTGAACCAATCGGGTATTTCTGGTTGGATGACAACCTACGTTACCAAACAAATTTCTGACCCAGCTAAAGCCATTCAAATCTTCACCTATTTATTAAGTGAAGAAGGGCAACTATTAGTCAACTATGGTATCGAAGGTGAAACGTATACGAAAGATGAAGACGGCCTGATCACTTTTACAGAAGAAATTAAAGAAATGCAACAATCTGATGCCGATCGCTTCAAGAAAGAACACCGGATGGGCGAATTTATTTTCTTTGCTCATGATAAACATAAAGTCTTGAGTTCAGATTCATTCCAACCAGCCATTCATCAAATGATGGAATGGGGAGAAGGAAAATTGTACCCACACTTTATCTTGGAAAACACTGCTCCTGACCAAGGAACACAAGAAGCAAGAAGCCTGACAAACATCGAAACACAATGGGCAAATTCATTAATCAGTATGGTACGCGCTGGAAATGAAACGGAATTCGATGCAGCTCTTGAAACTTACAAAACCTTCCTGGATGAAAATAACTGGGAAAGCATTGTCGAAATCAGAAGTGGAAAAATAGCTGAGAACAAAGAAAAACTAGGGATCGAGTAACAACTAATTAGCGCAGCATTGCTTGCCAACTACAAGCTGCTGCGCTGTTTTTTAAAAGTGAGGAAGTATACCATGGAGAGAATATTTGATATTAATGGAAAAGTGTATAAAGTGTTAGCGCGGGCGGGGGACTTGTTTATTTTAAACATGCTTTTTATTTTAAGCTGTCTGCCAGTAATAACGATTGGAGTAGCTTGTAGCTCGTTGTATGCAGTAATGCTGAAGTTGTGGCAACAAGAAGAAGCCTACATTATAAAAGATTATGTTAAAGCATTCAAAAGAGACTTTAAGCAGAGCACGATTGTCATGTTTATTTTATTATTCGTAGCGGTTATATTCTATATTGTCATTCGGTTCTTACATGCTTTAGTAGTCAGTCCTATCATTTTGTTACCCATCTTAATCCTTTTTTCATTTTTTGTTTTGATGTCGCTTTATCTTTTCCCATTGATAGCAAAATTTGAAGATTCGATACTCCAGCAGTTTAAGAACGCGATTTATCTAAGTTTAAAACATATGTCACTATCAGTTGTTATTTTTTTAATCACCATTGTTATTTTAGTATTGTTTCCTGTGTTTGTCTTTCAACTATCCTTCTTATGGTTTGTGTTTGGGATTGCATTAGCATTCTATCTAAATGCGCACCTCTTCAACTATATTTTTCAGCAATACATTTAAAAGGAGTTTCTTATGGAAATAAAAGCATTTTATCAGACAAATGACGAGCACCATTTATTTGAACGTGTATCTCCACAACCTGTTTCCTCTACAAAGAACCAGCAAGTGATTCAAATAAATGATGGATTAACTTATCAAAGCATCGACGGATTCGGAGCATCCTTTACAGATTCTTCAGCCTATCTGATGAATCAAGTCATCAGTCAGTCCGATCAAGATAAGATGATGAAAAAACTATTTGATCCGAGCGTTGGTATTGGGTTATCTGTTATCCGCAATCCAATGGGCGCTTCCGATTACGCTCGTTTTATCTATAGTTACAATGAACTTCCAGAGGGCGAAACGGATTTAGAACAAAATCATTTTTCAATTGCGCACGATGAAACGGATGTTTTACCTTTAACGAAAGTAGCCATAGAACTCAACCCCGACGTTAAGCTCTTCGCTTCACCTTGGAGCGCACCGGGTTGGATGAAAACGACTGGGTCGATGATTGGTGGAAAATTAAAACCTGACTATTACGAGAGCTATGCCCACTATTTTACGAAGTTTATCCAAGCTTATGCTTCTCATGACGTCCCTGTATATGCCATTACCATGCAAAATGAAGCCCTCTTTCTTCCGCCGCATTATCCCGGTATGGAAATGTTGGCGCATGAACAGGCAGATTTTGCCAAGAACTATTTAAAGCCAGCTTTTGTTAAAAATAATCTGACAACTAAAATTTTAGCTTACGACCATAACTGGGACAAACCGGAATATGCCATGGAAGTGTTGGAAGACATTGGCGAAGCCATTGATGGGATTGCTTGGCATTGGTATGGCGGTGAACCGGATGTTCAATCGAAAGTGAAAGAAGCCTATCCAGATAAAGAGGTGCATTTCACAGAAGGGTCGGGAGGCGAATGGATTCCCCCCTTTGAAAAAGCCTTTACGAATACCATACGACGTGGCATTCAAATTTTAAGAAATCATTCCAAATCGTTTATCTTATGGAATATGGCTTTGGATGAAAATAATGGACCGACCATTCCGGGGTTCGGAGAAAGTACTTGTCGTGGGTTATTGAAAGTAAATCAACAAACTAAAGAGGTCGATTTAACCATTGACTATTATGCCCTGGCTCACTTTAGTAAGTTTATTCGGCCAGGTGCCGTTCGGATTGATTCAACCAACGAACAAGATATTTTGACCGTTGCATTCAAAAATAAAGATGGGTCAATAGCCATAGTCATTTTCAATGATGGTGAAAGGGATGCCAATTTAACTATTCAGTTACACAACCAAACCATTCTTTCCTATGCGTCCCAACGTAAAAGTGTGGCGACCTTACTCATAGAGAATTAATGGCATGGTTTAGAGGGGGAACAGTATGTATACAGTATCAATCGATATAGGTGGCACTTATATCAAACACGCTTTATTTTCTGAAAACGAAGTAATGATTATGCAAGCAAAAGTAGCAACACCTAAAAATAAAGAGTCCTTTAAAGAAGCCTTGGTAACCATTATTAATGAATATGGATCCGCCTATCCTATTGACGGCGTTGGGCTTTCTGTGCCGGGCTACATTAATAACGAAAATGGCTATGCCGAAAAAGCGGGATCACTCTTTTTTCTGGATGGCATCAATTTTATCAGTTTGATTCAAGATGAGGTTCCTTATCCCGTTTTTATTGATAATGACGCCAATTGTGCGGCCTTATCAGAGAGTTTTTCCGGGAATGCTAAAGGCCTCACTGACTTTTTCGTGATGACACTTGGAACGGCAGTAGGAGGCGCGCTTTACTTGAATGGCGGCCTCTACCGTGGCGGCCAATTCAAGGCGGGGGAGTTTAGCTTAATGCGGATTAACTACGGCCAAGCCCCCAACCGGACGTTTTATGAGTATGCTTCGGCATCAGCACTTCTTTACAGATACCAAGCACTGAAAGGTCAATCAGCAGGGGAGGTAAGTGGCGAACGCATTTTCGAAGAATTTAATACAGATGAAGAAGTCAAACAACTGGTCCTGGACTGGGTAGACGATATCTGTGTCGGTATTTTCAATGTGGTTTGTATCTTGAATCCGCAAAGAGTCTTAATTGGGGGTGGCGTCAGTGCCAACCCATTGCTCGTTCCCTTAATCAATGAACGCATGAAAGAGCTTTATCGTTGGGACCACTTTGAGGTTCCCATTGTTCCTTGTAAATACCGCAACACAGCGGGTGTGCTTGGGGCTTACTATATGGTTAAAAAAGGACTAAACAAAGAAGCGCAATACTTAAAGGAGGAAATAAAATAATGGGATTTAGAAAAGATTTTCTTTGGGGAGGAGCCGTTGCTGCTCATCAAATTGAAGGCGGATGGAACGAAGACGGAAAAGGTGTCGCGATAGCAGACGTTTTGACAGGGGGATCCAATGGCGTCGCTCGTGAAATTACAGACGGCGTTCTGGATGGCAAATACTACCCCTCACATGAAGCGGTCGATTTTTATCATCGTTACAAAGAAGACATTGCCTTGTTCGCAGAAATGGGCTTCAAGAGCTTCCGGACCTCCATTGCTTGGACACGTGTTTTTCCAGATGGCGATGAAACAGAACCAAATGAGGCAGGGCTCCAGTTCTACGATGATTTGTTTGATGAGCTGCTGAAATATGGTATTGAACCCGTGGTCACATTGACTCACTTTGAAATGCCCTACCATTTAAGCAAGGAATATGGTGGCTTCCTAAGTAAGAAAGTGATTGATTTTTTCGTTCACTTTTCCAAAACGGTTCTTGAACGCTACAAAAATAAAGTGAAGTATTGGATGACCTTCAACGAAATCAATAACCAGGCGGGCGGTTTCCATGATTTACATGCCTTTACGAATTCAGGAATTGTGTTTAAAGAAGGGGATAACCGGGGGGAAATAGTCTATCAGGCCTCTCTGAATGAATTGATTGCCAGTGCTAAAGTGGTCAAGATTGCACACGACATTAACCCTGATTTTATGATGGGCTGTATGATGGCTTATGTACCCGTGTATCCGTATTCCAGTAACCCTTCTGACGTGATGGCTTCGGTTAAAGCGATGAACAGCCGTTTCTTCTATAATGACATTCATGCCCGTGGCGAAATCCCAGCATATGCGCTTAAGGACTGGGAAAGAAGAGGCTACAACATTGAGTATAGCGAGGAAGAATTACAAGCACTGAAAGAAGGAACCGTGGATTACATTGGCTTCAGCTATTATATGTCAGGCGCAGTGACGGATTTGCCTGACGTCGAAGGTTACACTGATGCGGAAGGTGTGAAATACACCAACAATCCATATATTGAAAAAAGTGATTGGGGATGGGCGATAGATCCGGTTGGCTTACGCTATGTCTTGAATGTCGTCCAACAACGTTATAATTTGCCGATGTTCATCGTTGAAAATGGCTTTGGAGCTTATGACAAAGTGAAAGAAGATGGCACCATCAACGATGACTACCGTATTGCGTACCTTAGCGAGCATATTAAACAAATGAAATTAGCCGTCGAAGAAGATGGTGTTGACTTGATTGGATACACGCCTTGGGGCTGTATCGACATTGTCAGTTTTGGAACAGGCGAAATGGAAAAACGTTATGGCTTTATTTATGTTGATAAGGATAATCAAGGAAATGGTTCCTTAAAGCGAAGTAAAAAGGATTCTTTCTATTGGTATCAAGAAGTAGTAGAAACAAATGGAGAAAAAATTTAGCTCGTGAAGGATGACTGATATGGAAAAAAAACAGTTACATAAACTGCTAGAGCAAATGACGGTTGAAGAAAAAATTGGTCAATTAGTACAGTTGACTCCTAATTTTTTTGAAGAAACAGATGGAGAAGGAGAAATAACAGGTCCATTAATGGAATGGGGAATGTCAAAGCAAGAGCTATATAATATTGGTTCAGTTTTAGGTACCCATACTATATCTCAGACACATCAAATTCAAGCAGCTTACCTTAAAAATAATCGTTTAGGGATTCCTTTGCTTTTTATGGCAGATGTAATTCATGGTTATGAAACAATTTTTCCTATTCCAATTGCTTTAGCCAGTAGTTGGAGTCCTGAATTAATTGAAGAAATGGCAAGTTTATCAGCTGTAGAAAGTGCAGAAGCAGGTGTTCACGTTACGTTTTCACCTATGGCCGACTTAGTAAGAGATCCACGTTGGGGAAGAGTAATGGAAAGTAGCGGAGAAGATACTTATTTAAACAGTCTATTAACAGCAGCTTATGTGAGAGGCTATCAAGGAAATCCAAATAAGCTGAATGAAAACTTTAATAAAATAGCAGCCTGTGTAAAGCACTTTATCGGTTATGGTGCAAGTGAGGCAGGACGTGATTATAATACAGTTGATTTTTCTGATCTTGCTTTGTATCAAGACCACTTACCTTCTTTTGAAGCAGCACTTAATGCAGGAGCTAAGTTAGTTATGACATCTTTTAATACGATTAAAGGAATTCCCGCTAGTGGCAGTCAATGGTTATTAAAAGAAGTGCTAAGAAATGATTTGAATTTCCAAGGATTGCTTATCTCTGATTGGGCTGCTATAGCCGAAATGATTACTCATGGCGTTGCTGTAGATAAGAAAGAAGCTGCATTAAAAGCACTATCAGCTAGTGTAGACATGGATATGATGACTGATTGTTATCAAAGTTCTTTAAAAGAACTTTTAAAAGAAGGAAAGATTACAGAAACTACTGTTGATCAAGCAGTTCTTCATGTTCTACAATTGAAAAATGATTTGGGTTTATTTGAAGATCCTTACCGAGGAATGAAGGGGAAACAGCAAAAAGCAGTTACTTTTTCTGATAGTATTCAAAGCACAGCAAGAGAGCTGGCAGCACAAAGTATGGTTCTTTTGAAAAATGAACATCTATTGCCATTAAATTCAAAAAAAACGGTAGCGCTTATCGGTCCTAAGGCAGCTTCTCAAGATATTTTAGGAGCATGGTCATGGATAGGTAAACAAAGCCAGGCAGTAACTTTAAAAGATGCATTGAAAAAAGAATATCCAGATTTACTAACAGCAGAAACTGATTCTTTAACAAAAATCACTTCGGATGAATGGGAAACTATAAAGAGGGTTGCAGCTAAAGCAGATATTGTTATATTAGCTTTAGGAGAATCTTCGGAAGAAAGCGGAGAAGCAGCTAGTAAGGCTACGATTAGATTGCCAGAGGCTCAAGAACAGCTCGTAAAATCAATAAAAGCAATCAATCCGAATATTGTAACAGTTCTTTTTAATGGGCGTCCATTAGTTTTAGAAGAAATAGCAGAAAATTCTAGTTCTTTACTAGAAGCTTGGTTTCCAGGCACTCAAGGGGGGCCTGCAATAGTAGATATTTTAGTAGGAAGAGTTAATCCATCTGCAAAATTACCTATGAGTTTTCCAAGAAATACCGGACAAATTCCTATCTACTATAATCATATGTCTACAGGACGGCCTGTGACTCAACAAAATAAACAAGAAAAATATATTTCTAAATATATAGATGTTGCGAATGAACCTTTGTATCCTTTTGGTTATGGATTAACTTATACAAGTTTTATTATCGAGGATATAAAGGTATCGTCTACACAATTAACGGAAGATACGAAAATCATTATTACAGTAAATGTCACAAATATTGGAAGAATGATTGGAAAAGAAATTATTCAGTTATATCTGCATGATGTTTCAGCAGAAGTTGTTCGACCTGTAAAAGAGTTGAAAAAATTTAGGACAGTTTTATTAGAACCTAATCAAATGCAAGAAGTTAAGTTTGAAATTACCGTCGAAGATTTAGTATATATTCACCCTGACTTAAAAAAATCAGCGGATAAGGGCTTTTTTGAAATATTTATAGGTACAGAAAGTAGAGCTCCTAAGATAACGGAGATTGAATACGTTTAACGAAATAAAGAAAGGAATGGAAAGAATAAAAGAAAGGAGAGAGTGATTCTCTTCCACTATACTTTTGAATTACCTCATCACTCTTTGAGATGAGAGGTCAGTATCAAAAACAATCGTTTCTGATACAAAGTAAAAGACCCTCTTTTTCAACCAAAAGAGGAGTCTTTTCTGTCTCAATTGCCTTCTTAAAAACTACTGTTCACTATCCATTGTTTTTGGAACAAAAAAATTGATATTCACTAATGATTCATGTTTCTTTAAGAATAGATAATATCCTGAATAATTCATAGAATTTCTGAAACTCTATTAAAAGCTTATTAACGCACGGTTCTTCTTTTCTTTTACCGCACCCTTTGGGTGTACAAAAAGAACCCCAATCTGCTATGGTTAAAGTGTCTAAACTAAACCAAGAAAGGGGTTCTCTCAATGGCTACATTACAGGAAAAACACGTAAAATTCAACTCTAAAATGGTGGTGTCAAACACCGGTGGTAATCTTTCGTCAGATGCCGGTCTCATCTTGGTGAAGGAATTCATGAATTCGCTTGGATTTTATTCGTTCGCGAAGCAATTCCTCCACTTCAATGAGGACCGTATTTATTGGACTCATGACAACATCTCCCTGCTCGAACAGCTGCTCTTCCAGTTGATTGCCGGATATTCCGCAGATTCATCCGCCAATCTCTTGAAGGAAGATCCCATTTTTCGGTTGGTTTTGGATAAGGAAGCCATCGCCTCCCAGGCCTCGCTATCCCGCTTCTGGGACCGGATCAGCGAGGAGAACATTGCACAGTTCCAGGAACTGAACCAAGCCATGCTGGACAAGGTCCGCATGGAACGGAACAATACCCAAATGATCATCGATTTAGATTCCACACATTCGGATACGTTCGGGAATCAAGAAAAGACTGAGTACAATGCCCATTACGGCACACAGGGCTATCATCCGTTGGTAGCCTTCGATGGCCTTACGGGAGACTTTCTGAAAGCAGAACTTCGTTCTGGCAATGTTTATACCTCAAATGGGGTGAAAACATTTCTGGAGCCAATGCTGGAGCA